>DATLVT010000969.1:0-4277 GCA_035577105.1 Polyangia bacterium | reverse complement strand
CCGCGAAGATCAGCACGGCGATCACCAGCGACGGCTGCACGCTGGCGACGGCCAGAGCGCCCACCACGGCGGCCATCAGCGGTCCCGCCACCGGGATGACCTCCAGCAGCGCCGCCAGCGTCCCCAGCGCCACCGCGCCGTGAATACCCAGCAGCAGATAGAAGATCGTCGTGACGGTGCCGACGATCAGCGATAGCACCGCTTGGCCGCGGACGAAGGCGCCCAGTCGGCCGTCGATCTCATCCATCAATGCCCGGCCAGCCTCGCGACGTTCGGGCGAGACCAGCTTCAAGACGCCGCGCTGGATGGCGGCGCGTTCGGTGATCCAGGCATAGGCGCCCACCAGAGCTGCTGTGCCCGCCCACAAAGGATCGCCGAGACTCTCCACGAAACTCCAGTTGGCGCGCGTGACGTTTCCCAGGCCACAGTCGAGGGGAAGGACCTGCTGCACGATCACGGTCAACAGGCGAGAAGGACGCGACACCGCCCAGCCGCGCACCGACCGGCAGATGCTGGGCGCGCGTTCCACCACGGCGCCGACCTGATCGGTCACCGTCGGAAACAGCAGCAGGATCGCCCCCCCGGTCAGCGCGACGAGCAACCCCAGCACCAGCAGACCGGCCGCATTTCGTGGCAACCCGCGCGCCACCAGCCAGGCCACCGCTGGCTCGCTGGAAACGGCCAGCACCAGACCGAGCACGAAATACGGCAGGACCGTTCCCGCGATCTGCAGCAGCAGAAAGGCCCCCACCACGGCCAGAACGACCAGCGTGGCCAGGACCGTCTGCCGCGGTCCCCACGGGGATGACGATGACGACGACGACGAGAGCGATTCGACGCCGGTGGTGGGGGTTGGCTCGGGCGGGTTCATTGATGACGCTCGACCAGTTTGACCGTCCCGATCAGCGCACAGGAACCCAGCAGGGCGACCAGCATGCTGGCGAACAAGCCGTTGTGGCCCGGATGATCTCCGGCGAACGTCCGCATGATGAAGCCGCCGATGAAACCGCCCACGATTCCCACGAGAATATTGCCGAAGCTGCCCATGGCCTTGTCAGTCCCCATGATCTTGCTGCCGATCCAACCAACCAGCGCGCCGATGATCAACCAAGCGATGATTCCGTATGACGGGTTCATGGTTTCTCCTGCTCCCAGGTCACGCGATTACATCAATCCGCATGCCACATCGAGGAGCTGCTTTCGTCGCTGGTCGGCTTGTGAAATCGCCGTGTTGGCGTGCGATGCTGTCGGTGACCGTTACCGCCGGGTGACAGCGCTACTTCAGAGCTCCACTCTTTTCGGCGAGGGCGCAGAGGGGTGGGATAGAGCCTCGTCGGGCACGGACGCCTCACGCGGCCGCGGTGAGGTGAGCTGGAAAACAGTCGTGGCAGTCCGCGCGCACGCTGGAGATGTCGGACCTTCGAGCGACTTTTGTTCGTAAATTTTCGCTCGATGGTCTGCAGCGTTCGCCCCGAGCCAGCCGACGTAGCGTGGGGGGTTAGCTCTTCAACTTGGAATGGCCAGAGGGTGGCGTCAGCAGGACCTTGTCGTCCTGCGAGATCTGCTTGGGCAGGCGGATGGTGAAGGTGGTGCCGTCGGCCGGCGTGGAGCTGACCGTGATGATGCCGTGGTGGGCTTCTACGATGCGCCGGACGATGTACAGGCCCAGCCCCAGGCTGTGCCGGCCCGCGCCGGGGCCGCGTCGATAGGCGTCGAAGATGTGCGGCACAAATTCCGGCGCGATGGGCTCGCCATGATTCTCGACGGTGATGTCGATGGCCGAGACCGCGACGTCTTCCACGCAGGCGACGTGGATGGGTGTGGCCGGCGTGCTGTACTTGACGGCGTTGCTGAGCAGGTTCTGCAGGACCTGGTGCAGCCGATCGGGATCCCACACGCCGTGCAGATCGCCCTCCTTGCGCAGCGTGATCTCGCGGCCGGCGTGGGCGGCGCGCGCTTCGCTGACCGCCTCCTCGGCGACCACGGCCAGGTCGACCTGGCGATAACGAACCGGGATCCCCTTGCCCAGCGCCGCCGCGGTGTAGTCGAAGAGGTCCTCGATCATTCGCCCCATGCGGCTGGCGCTGGACGTGATGCGGGCGGCGGTCTTGATCCGCCGATCGTCGGGCAACGGATCATTGCGGGAAAGAATCGCGGCGTTCATGGCGATGGCGGACAGTGGGTTGCGCAGGTCATGGCTGGCGATGGCCATGACCTGACGCTGGTAGGCCTCCGTGGCTCGCAGCTCGGTGACGTCGGCGAACAGCGCCAGCCCGGCGACGGGGCTGCCGTCATCGCCCAGCACGTCCAGGCGACGCAGGCGCACCACCACATCGCCACGCGGGCCGGCCACCTTGAAGTCACCTGACTCCTCGTCTTTCGTGCCCAGGGCCTGGGCCAGCGCCAGCCGACCGCGCGGAACGTCGGGCAGGCTCTCCGCCAGGGCGATGAGATCGGCCAGCGTGCGCGTCTGGCCAAGGTCGGCGCCCAGCACCTCCAGCGATTTGGCGTTGCGAAGCAAGATGCGCCCCGCCTGGTCGCTGATGATCAGCCCCGAAGGCAGCTGTTCGATCACCGCGGCCAGCAGGCGCTTCTGGCTGAGCAATTGCGATTCCGCCAGGCTGCGCTCGCGCTCGGCCAGGTTGGCGCGGCTGACCTGGCGAACCACCTGCTCCAGGCGATCCCGCGACAGGGCCCGTTTGGGCAGATAGTCGGCGGCGCCGGCGTTCAACAGGCGGGCCACGATGTCGGCGTCGTCGAGGCCGGTCAGCATCACCACCGGAACGCGCACCTTGGCGGCACCAAAGGTGGCCAGCGCGGAAAATCCGTCGCCGTCGGGCAGCGAGAAATCCAGCAACACGCAGTCGATGCCGCCGTTGACCGGCTGATCGCGGAGGCGGGTCATCGCTTCGGACAGCGACGACGCCTCCTCGACCCGCAGGCCCAGGCCCTCGCCCAGGCGGCGCACGGCCATGCGATCCACCTCGTCGTCATCAACGACCAGGATGCAAAGGGGGAGTGTGTCGCTCACGGCAGTTCGACCAAGGTCCAGTATTTGTTGAGGGCGCCCATCAGTTCGGCGAAGGCGGTGAACGACATCGGTTTTAACAGATAACCGGCCACATTCAGGTTGAAGGCGTCGACCTTATCGCGTTCATCGTTCGACGTCGTCAGCACCACCACTGGCAAGGAGGCCAGCGCCGGGTCGTTTCGCAACGCGTGCAGAAATTCGATGCCGTTCATGCGGGGCAGGTTCAGGTCCAGCAAGATCAGCCGCCGGGGCGCCGGCACCGTGCCCGCACGCAACATCTGCAACGCTTCGATGCCGTTCTCGGCGATCCACAGGGGGTTGGCGATGTTGTTCTTGCGAAAGGCCCGCCTGACGTTCTCGACGTCGATCTCGTCGTCCTCGATCAGCAGGATGTTGAGAGGCTGACCCGAGGAGGCAGACCGACCGTCCGAAACGGTGGCGGTGCCGCCGGCGGCCTCGCTCCCGCTTTTCATCGCGCCGTCTTCGCTGTTCTGGCCGCCGTCGCTGTTCATCACTGCGAGATCCTCGACGCTGGCGCTGGCCGCGGGTCCTCGGGCTGGGGGGGAGCGTCGTCGACGAATTTTTTCGGCCAGGCGACGTGAAAGGTCGCGCCCTGCCCTGGCGATGATTCCACCCAGGTGGTTCCACCGCGGCTCTCCACGATCTTTCGTACGGTGGCCAGGCCGATGCCGGTGCCGCCGGTCTTGTCTCTGGACTCCAGCGTCTGGAACACGCCCCAGATCCTCTCATGAAATTCGGGGGCGATCCCTTGGCCGTTGTCGCTCACGGAGAAATCCCAGAAAAACCCGCTGTCCGCGACGTCTATGTGGACGCGGGGTTGGTCGGTCCGTCCATGCTTGAGGGCGTTGTCGATCAAGTTCTGAAAGACCTGCTGCAAGGGGACCGGCTCGGCCGTCAGCGACGGCATGTTGGGCGCGATCACCACCGTGGCCTGATTGTCGGGCGACAGCAGATCGACGATGTTGCGGAGCAGTTTGCCCACGTCAACCAGCTCGGGCGTGGTTCGCTTCTGGCCAGCCCGCGAATACGAAAGAATGCCGTCGATGAGGCTCTCCAGGCGGGCCACCCGCCCGCGCAGCTGCTCGAGGTGCTTGCGGCTGGCCTCGTTCAGGCGGTCGCCCAGATCCTCTTCCACCCAGGTCGACAGGTTGGTGATGCCGCGCAGGGGCGCCTTCAGATCGTGCGAGGCCGCATAGGCAAACTGATCCAGGTCGCGGTTGCTGCG
>DATLVT010000968.1:0-3948 GCA_035577105.1 Polyangia bacterium | reverse complement strand
CGCTGTGGGCCGCGGTGGGGTTGACCAAGGTCGATACGCCTGCCACCGGGATGGGCGGCATGTTGCCGAGCGACGCCGCCTATGTCTGGTTCGGCGATCTGATGAACCCCGCGCAGTCCAAGTTACTGAACGCCGACAGCGACGAGGTCGACGCCGTGGCCATCTCGCCCGACGATCGCGTGCTGCTGGCCGGCGGCACGTCGGGCATTGCCCACGTCTGGGACATTCAAACGCCGACGCAACCGAACCCCGGCGCCATGGTGGCCGCGCCCTTGAACGCTAACCAGGAGGCCATCCCGCTTGCCGCTCTGGCGTTCGGCGCCGACGGGCGTTTCGTGGCCGCGGCCAATGGCGCTTCTTCCTACGGCGGCTCCCTGCGCATCATCGACGCCGGCACCTGGCAGCAGCGAACCTTCGCCTACTCCACCTACTACGGCGTCTCCGTGGCCCTTCGCCCGCAAGGCGACATCTTCCTCGCCGGCGAGATCTCCTGCGGGCTGGTCCAGGCCTGCGCGGACTGACGTGGTTTTTGCGGCGTCCGCCTCCTCCGCGTGGGCGGGTCCTGTCGCTGCAGGAAACCTTCCCCAGCGGGACGGTCCGCCGGGGCCGCGTTCGAGATTCTAGAGATCGCGAGCTGTGTAACAGAAGCGCAGAGGGACAACGGCCCCGCCGAACCGTCCCGCTGTGGCCCCTTCCTTCCGCGCCACCCCCCCACGCTACGTCGGCTCGCTCGGGGCAGACGTTGAAGACCATCGAGTGAAACCTGAAGAGACAAAAGTCGCTCGTGCGTCCGTCGTTGGCAGCGTTCGTAGCGGAATGAATGCTGGCATCAAGGCGCGGGGAGGGTGGGGCTGAGTCTCGGCGGGGTGTCCTGAAGCGCTCCTGCCTCGGAGGGTCCGCCCGGAGAGGCAGGTTGCCAGCGGAAGGTTCAAGCGGCCCCCGTGCGGCCGCCGGATCTGTTTCAAGTGTTGCGACGCCTGCCGACCAAGCACGCCGCTTTTCCCGTTCACCTGACCGCGGCCGCGTGAGGGCCGCGTCCCCGCCGAGGCTCTGCCCCACCCTCCCCGCCCTCGCCGGAAGGAGTGAAGCGGTCTTCAGTTAGCGCACGTGGCAGTGAGCGTCCGGGCCGGCGCCGATGGCGGCGTCGATGGTCAGGCAGGCGGCGGTGCGGGTGATCGTGACGTGACGTTCGCTGGACACGTCGGTCATTTCATCGTCGATGGTGACCGTCTCGGAGCCGTCGGACCCATAGGTGTGCGTCGTGGTGACGGTGCCGGGGTGGAAGTTGTTGGTTGCGGTGTACGTCGACGTGACGATCCGGTTCTGATCGTCGTACGTCGTCGTCTGCGATGTGGCCCACGGCGCGGACTGTTCCACCTTGGACAGTCGCCCGGCCTGGTCGTAGCTACGAGTCTCGGTGACGATCTGGTCGCCCGTGGTCGCGATGACCGTCGCGCAGCGACCGGCGTCGTCTTCCGTATAGGTGAATCGTTTACCCGGCTGTCCGTTGGTGCCTCCGCCCCCCTGCGTGAGCGTGCTGGCGGCCAGGCGACCCGACGGGGCGTATTCGTTGGCGTAGGAGTATTCGATCCACGGCTGGGCCGTCGACGGCACGAGAGGATCCGGTTTCTCCGGATAGGACAGGCGGAAGCTGGTCATGTTGTCGTGGTCGTCGTAGGCCAGGTCCTGTTGAAACGGTTGCTCGACGCCCAGATAAGCGATGATTCGACCGTCGCTGGCGTATCGCCACTGCAGCGTGTCGATCTTGTCGAAGGTCGGCGTCGACGAATACTGTGAGACCAGGATCCGCTGCGCCGGGTCCCACGTCTTGCGCGTGTAGCCGGGAGTTGTGGCGTCAGGCAGATCCGTCGATGTCCGCACCTCCAGGCATTGCTGAGCGGTGACCACCGCCTTGACTGTGTCGGTGTCTTCCGAACACGAAATCGCGCACAGAGCGCCTGCACCAACCGAGAGAAGAACCGATCGCCGAAGCCAGGTTGAATTTTTCATGACCGACAAGATTGCAATGGACAGGCCACCTCGGCGTCTGCCTTCGCGAGCGGTCAGTCGAAGACGTCGATCGCCAAGGATCCTGCCTGGTCATGACCACTGTGACAGCCCTGTCGCGCGTTCGTCGTCAGTTGTCTCGGCGCTCCGCTTTCCCTGCGATTCCCCGCGTGTCCCTGGCCCCGACCCGGGGCGGTGAGGCATTCTTTGACGCCGTGATCGACCAGCCGTGGGACGGTACCCCGTCGCGTTCCCGTCCCAGCGACGGGATGCGCATCGCGGTGCTGCTGTTCGCCGCGGCCTGGGGCGCCAATCACTTTGCGCCGCTGCTGCTGGTCTACCGGGTGCGGCTGCAACTGTCGCCGAGCGACCTCGGGATCCTGTTCGGCGTGTACGCCGTGGGGCTGGTGCCGGGGCTGTTGTTCGGCGGACCGCTGTCGGATCGACGTGGCCGTCGCCTGGTCGTGCTGCCGTCGGCCTGCCTGGCGCTGGCGGGAACGATCGTTCTGGCCGCCGGCTCGTCGGGGTTTCCGTTGCTGCTGGCCGGGCGTCTGGTGGTCGGTGTCGGGTCGGGCGCGACCTTCAGCGCGGGGACGGCCTGGATTCAGGATCTCGCCGCGCGCCACGGCGCAGGCGTGGGCGCCCGGCGAGCGGCCATCGCGCTGTCCAGCGGGTTCGGCGGGGGACCGCTGATCGCCGGGATCATCGCGCAGTGGTCGCCGCGGCCAATGCTGGTGCCCTTCCTGGTTCAGGCGGTGTTGCTGCTGGGAGCCATCGTCGCCGTGTGGCGAATTCCCGCGCCACCGCCGCCCGCGCGCGGCGCGGTTGGTTCGCCATCGCGTTCGCCGCTTCCGCCTCGGTTCTTCAGGGAGGTGGTCCCCATCGCGCCCTGGGTGTTCACCTTTGCGTCGATCGCTTTCATCGTGCTGCCTGGCCTGGTGCGCGCGCGCGCCGGTCGCTTTGCCGTGGTGTACGCCGGGCTGGTGACCGCGGCGACGCTGTTCTCCGGCGTGGCGGTGCAGCCGCTGGTGCGAAGGACCACGCCGCGGCGCGCGGGCACGCTGGGTCTGATCGCGGGCAGCGTCGGCCTGATGGTGGGGATCGGGGCGGTGGCCTGGTTGTCGCTGGCCGGCGTGCTGGCGGCCGCCGTGCTCCTCGGCGTCGGGTACGGCGCCTGTTTGATCGCCGGGCTTCGCTGGATCGAGGCGGCCACCGTGCCAGCGACCCGGGGCCGGGTCACCGGCGCGTTCTACGTCTTCACGTACCTGGGATTCGCGGCGCCTTTTCTGCTGGCGGCCAGCGCCCCGCGACTCGGTGATCGCGCCAGCCTGGCCTGCGCGGCGGTCCTGGCGCTGGCCACCGCCGCCCATGTCGCCCGGGGCGGTCTGCGCGCGTCCTAGTCCAAAACAGTGCATTTCTTGCTAGGCGGCACGACCGGTGTCTCAATCAGAGCATGGAAGCATCTGCTGACAGCTCATTGCAGGAAGGCCCGGCCGCCACGGAGGCCGATTCCTACCCGGTGGCGCGTTCGAACCCCGAGGAGTTTCGGGCGTCGCTGGAGGCGGTGCGCCTTGCCCAGGAGACAGCGCACGCGCGGGAGCGACGGCAGACCTTCCGCGCCCGCATGATCGTTGTCGGGGTCATCGGAGCGGTCGGGCTGGTTGTGTGGAGCGCCTCGTCGCGCCGCTCGCACACCGTCCATGCGGCGACCATGGCCGCGCCGGTCGTCACGCCCGCCGCCGCGATCGCCACGTTGCCCGCCCCACCGCCCCCGCCACTGGCGCAGGCATCGGCGCCTGCGCCGACTGAGCCGGCGCCGATCCTTCCCGCCGTTCAGATACCGGCCGGCGTCGACCATGTGCCGGCCTGTGACGGCGCCTTCGCCGCCCACCAGTGGCCGTCCGTGGTCACCTCGTGCGCCGCCGCGTTCAAGACGCGACC
>DATLVT010000967.1:0-7182 GCA_035577105.1 Polyangia bacterium | reverse complement strand
GCCCAGGCGCAGGCCCAGCGTCAACCGAGCCAAGGCCAGCGATCCGCCCGCGAAGCCGCCGCGACACAGACCAGCACCCGACCAGACCGACGAAGCCAGGGCCAGGCCGGCTTCCAGGCTGACGGCGGCCCGATCGTTTCCCTGGCCGCCGCCTTTGCGCACCAGGCGCGCGTACTCGACCCGTTCCAGGTTGCCTTCCTGAACGACGTACGGCCGCGGGCCGGCGGTCAGAACGACGGTGCCTTCCAGCAGATAGTCGCGGCCGCGGCCGCGCACGAAATAACGGCCGGGTTTCAGGCTGAGCCGCCGCACCTGATCGGACACGCCCACCTCCGCCACCACCGCGCCTTCGCCGTTTTCGCGCAGCACG
Organism: Polyangia bacterium; assembly: GCA_035577105.1. Lineage (GTDB taxonomy): Bacteria > Myxococcota_A > Polyangia > Fen-1088 > Fen-1088 > DATKEU01. Next base: position 6,812 of record DATLVT010000967.1, on the reverse strand, counting down.
AGAAATCCCACCCCCGTGGGAAACCGGATCTGCGCGCGCTCGGCGTCGCGAAAAGGGAAGGTCAACCCCAGGCTGCCCTGGCCGCGAAGGTCATAGCGGAACGTGGGGTGCTGGGTGCCGATCAAGCTGCGGCTGGAGGCGCGCAGCGTGCTGTCATAGGCGAACCGATAGGCCTCGTCGATGGAGATCTGTCCGTCTTCATTCTGGTCGGCGGCGCCCAGCAGCCCCGAGACGAAATAGTGCGTGAAGAACGAGCCGCCGATGGCGCTGGACTCTTGCGCCTCTTCGTTGACCGCGCTGGAGGTCAGGAAGATGGCGCCTTCGCCGGTCAGGCGCTGTTCGATCTCGACGGGAAAGGGCGGGGCGCGCGTGCCGCCCTTGGCCTGGGTCAGCGCGCCGGAGCGACAGGCGTCCAGCACCAGCAGGCGGACGTTCGCCGATGATCCGCGCACCAGCTCTTCGATCTCGCGCAGCGACAGTCGCCCGTCGCCCAGGTGCAGGGCCTCGGCGTCGGCGTGCCCCGAATAGTAGACCAGCAGCACGACCTGCCGGCCGGCGGCGATGCTCTCCCGCACGCGCGCGTTCACGGCGATGAGGGCGCTGCGCGCCACCGCCGGGCTCTCACCGCGCAGCAGGACCAGGTTCTCCGGGGGAAACCCGCCGATCTCCTTCAGCGCGTCGTTCAGCTTGACCGCGTCGGTCTCGGCAAAGCGGAGACGCGGCTCATCGCGGGCGCCAAGATCGTTGCCCACCACGACGCCAAAACGCTCGACGGCCGCCCGCGCCGGCGCGATCGCGGCCAGCACGGCGACGGCGCCGGCGATGATGCTGACGGCCGTCCTCACCGGCGCGGCTTCTTGTCGATCATGATGGTCTCCACCTCGCACGAGGTCGGCCAGACGGGGTGAGCGCCGCCGGTCAGCGCCGCTTGCAGGGGACCGAGGGCCACCGCCCCCGCGCAATAGAGGGCAAAGAGCGTCTCCGGACCCAGCGTGTCGTCCAGCTGGACACTGGAGGCGACGAGGCCGCCGGCGGAGGAGGGCGGCGGCGTCGCGATCTGCTGGGCGCCGTCGGGAAAGTAGACGCTGGCCTTGCCGGCAGCGTCGCGGCTGAGGATCGCCACGCGCCGATCGCCCAGCGCGCCGGGGTCGAAGGCAAAGCGAATGCGGTCACCGGGATGCACGGTTTCGCCGAACGCTCCCTCGCGGACCGTGCCGGCCACGCCGTCCTGGACGAAGAAGCGCATGCGGCGACTTCCCCTTCCCTTGACCTGCACGGTCTCGCCGCAGCAGGGGGACAGGGCCCAGGGAACCAGGATGAACGCCGCCGCCAGCGCCACCGCCAGCCCCGCCGCCCCCCCGAGCAGGGCGCGTTTGCTGGCGACGAAGCGCGTTCGTTTGCGGCCGACAGCGGCAGCGTCCTGGACCGGCGCCGCCGCGGGGCGCGCCTGGAAAGGCAGAGGCGGCGCGGTCTCCTGAAACTGGCGCTGCTCCAGCCGGCGGGCGTCGCGACGGGCGGCGCAGTGCCGGCAACCGCGGACATGGCTCTCGACCTCGTCGCGCGTGGGCCCGGTCAGCTCGCCGGCCAGCCAGCGATCCAGCCGCAGCTCCGACAGGCACGACGCCGGTGATAATTCCTCTGCCGTCATGACCGTGCTCCTCGGGCGGGGATCCGCACCGTCTCCTCGATTCGTCTCAGAAGGTCGCTGATCCGCCGGCGCGAGCCGCCGAGCTGATCGGCGATCTCTTGCTGGGTCATCTCGTCGACGAACGCGTAGACGGCGACCGTCGCCAGTTCGTCCGGCAGTTGCTCCAGCCACTGGCGCACCAGGGTGGTTGTCTCGGCCGACGCGCCGGCGGCAGCGGCGGGAGCCGGCTGCTCGCTGATGAGGCGCTGCCGCGTGCGGCGGTTGCGCAGCCGGGTGAAGCAGGCGTTGGTCGTCACCGCGTACAGCCAGGTGGTGATGTGGCTGCGGCCGTCGAACTGTTCGGGGCGATCCAGCAGTGACATGAAAACCTCCTGAACGACATCGCGTGCCTCTTCTTCGTCACCCAGGATTGCCCGCGCGCGCCGGAGGACGACGTGGCCATGCTCGCGATAGCACAGCGCGACCTCGGCCTCGTTCGGCGCGGCGCGGGTCTGCGCCACCTACGGTTGTCCCGCGGCCGGGTCGCCGATCCCGACGCCCGCTCCCGCCTCGGGGCAGCCGCCGTCGCTGGTGCTGCCGTTGCCCCGGGGCGAACCGGCGCTGCCCATGCTGCTGATGCTGCCGCCGGCCCCGCAGGAATCCGACGTCGTCGGGCCGCCGTCTTTCGGTGCGCTGCCGGGCGGGGTCGACCCGTTCGAGCTGATGGGATCCTCGCAGTCAGAACAGGGCGGCGCGTCCTCCGGACCGGTGCCGATGAAGCTCCGCTCCTCGGGGTCGTTGAGGGCGAACTTGATCACGTGCCGCAACCCTTCGGGCGCCTCGACCAGCCCCTGATAGTGGCCGTCAGCGGGGGTCTGGTCGCAGCGATCGGCGTAGGCGGGCGCCAGCACCTTGCGGCAGGCCGCGGCCTGCGCCTGGGCTGCGGCGGCGGTGAGCTCCTGCCGGTTCACGATGTGGAAACCGGCTTCGTGAATGCCGCCCAGCAACACGGCCAGCGGATCGTCCGCCGCCAGGGTGCGGTCCAGGTGAAGCAGCTCCTCCTGGGCCAGCCCGAAGACCTCGACGCTCTTTCCCTTGTCCAGCAGCGTTCCCTGTTTCCAGTCGGTCCTGGGTAGCGCCGCGATGAACGCCTGGCTCACCTTGGCGCCGCCGACGCTTCCCCCCACCGTCGTGGGCGGCGGATGGTGCAGCTGGATGGTGAACTCGGCGGGAAAGGCGCCGCTGATGTCCACCTTCTCGGCCACCAGCTTGACGCTCGTTCCGTCCGGCTTGCCCCAGATCAGGGCTACCTCGACCGGCTGCGTGGGGGCCTGGGTGTCGCCAGCGCCGGTCGCCGGGGTGGCGACCACGCCGTGCAACGTCGCCAGCACCTGTCCCTGGTAATTGTCGCTGGCGACCGGATCGCAGCCCAGCGCCGCGCCCGCCATCGCCAGGCTGCCCAGAAAGGCAAACCTTGTTCTATTTCCGTGGCTTCCTGATGAGGTCATGTGGGCTCCTGTTGAATCGCCCAGGAACGCAGGCGGCGGTGCCGCCGGAGTTCCCTCGCGGGGAGGCCTGGCACCCTTCGAGGGTTCCAGGGTCAGAGTTGCATGTCTTAGGAGCGCCAGCGTCCAATTCTGGCGGAGGCTGCGCGTCATTCATTGCGCGCGCCGGTCAAGAAAGCGCAAAAAGCCGCCGATCTGAGGCGATAGCGATGAGAACCGCCCAAGGCCCCCTGTCGGCGCTGCTGCTGCTGCTGGCGATGGGGGGGTGCACCTTCTCGCCCCGGATTCCCGCCGGCAAGATCGCCTGCGCGATCACCGCCGATTGCCCCGGCGAGATGATCTGTCTGGGCGCCCTCTGTCAAAGCCGCGTCGGCAACGTGATTGTCCCGCCCGATGCTGCCGCCGATACCGCCGATACCGCCGCCGATTCGTCCGCCGAGGCGGCGCCGCCCGATGAAGCCGCGCCGCGCGACCTGTCGGCTGAACCCGCCCCCAGCGTCGACGCCGCCGGCGAACGGGAGGCCAGGATGGACGCGCCGCCCAACCCGGCCGACGCACCCAGCGACGGCCCGCACTGTCCAGCCGGCGATGACCTGACCACCGGCCTGGTCGCCTTCTTGCCGATGGACGACGGCGGCCGCAATCCCGTGCTCAGCGAGCAGTCGCGCAATCACATCATGGCGGTGGTCAGCAACCTGGACAGCGGAACCACCTGGGTGCCGGGACGATCCGGCAGCGGGCTGTCGCTGTCGGGCGGCACTGCCGGTGGTTGGATCACGCTGGGGGGCACGCCCGTCTCGTCCGCCCTGAACACCATCATTGATGGGTTCAGCTTCTCCCTGTGGGCGAAGTTTCCCAAGGGCACGCCGGCGGACGGCGTCTTGATCTCGCGACGGGCGGCCGGCGCCAAGGGATACCTGTACCGGATCAGCGTCTCGGGCGGCCGCCTGCGCGCCCAGCTGTACACCACCAACGGCAGCCACGCCGATCTGACCGCCAACCAGACCCTGCCCACCGACGGCAACTGGATGCACGTGGGCGGCGCCTACGGCGACGTCGGCCAGGGCCTGGAGATCTTCGTCAACGGTGATTCAGTGGGGAAGGATCCGCTGTTTGCCCTGCAGCTGGGCGCCGAGAACACGCCCGTGCTGTTTGGCGGCGCCGAGGACCCGCTGGCGCTGTCTCCGTCGACGACCGTGATCGATCACCTGCGCGGCGCCCTGGACGACGTGGCGATCTATAGCCGCGTGCTGCCGCCTTCGGCGTTCAAGGCCCTGTTCTGCGGCGTTCGTCCCTGACAACGCCCGCAGGGCGGTGGCGCCGCTGCGCTACCAGACGAACGTCGAGCCCGCGCCGATGAAGTTGACGGTCTGGGTCTCGCCTCGGTACCACTCGGAGCGCCAGTGCATGAACTCGGCGCTCAGGACCACGGCGTAGATTCGTCTGGTCAGGACCGCGTGGTACTCCAGGTTCTGGCGCAAAAGACTGGTGGCGGCCGTGTAGCCGTCGGAGAGCGTCTCCTGGACGGAGGCATTGCCGCCGCCCACCGCCAGCGCGGTGCCGTGATAGTCGTAAACGGCGTTGGCGAAGAGGCCGCGGAAGCTGCGCAGCTCGTCCCCGGCAAAGGGTTGGCCCGTGGCGGGGTTCGTTCCGCCCGGCAGATCGTGCGCCAGCGGCCGGCCCGGATCATCCTGCTGGAGCGTCACGTTCGTTCCCACACCCTTCCCGGTCCAGGCGCCGCCGCCCACTCGCAGCCCGCCGACCTCGAGACGGGCCACACCCATGGCGCCCCAGGCGGTCGTGGATGTTGTTCCGTCGTTGGTGGCATTCACTCTGGTCAGTTGCTGGGCCCATCCCTGGCCCTTCACCACGATCTTGCCGTTGTTCCCAAATGACAGCAGGTAATTGATGTCTCCGTCCACGCGCGGGTAATGCGTGATCTGGTAGTCGGGGGTCGCCGAAGGATCCGCCAGCGAGACCTGCAGCTCGACGCCGCCCAGGCGCGGCGTGATGTACCGAAACTGGGCGTTGGGCGCTGCATAGAGGGGACCCGCGCCGGTCGAGCCGCAAGCGATGGTGCTCCCCTCGGCCGAGCACGGATGCCCGACGCCGAACTCGTACGCGTACAGGTTCACCTCGCCGGAGGCGGAGCCGAAGATCGAGTACGTGCGGCCGAAGACAAAGGTCCCGAAAGATCCGGTCAGCGATCCCCACGCCTCGCGCATGTCGATGTCTTTGTTGTAGGGCGGGTTTCCCTTGTGGCTGTCGATGCCGTTGAGCCACAGCGAGACGTAGGCCTTGGCCTGGAGGGTCTCGGTGAAATTATCGGTGACACCAAAACCGATCTGCGCGGCGACAAAGCCGCTGCGGATGCGCGAATCAAAAACGTGGTTGTTCTGATCTTGCGAGCTGAACAGCAACTGGCCGCCCACCAGCTTGTTCATGCTGTGTGGATCGCCGTCGCCGCTGATCAGCTGATAGTGAGCGTCGCCGCGCCCGGTGGTGAAGACCCGCCAGCCGTCGGCGTCGTGAAGGACCACCTCGGCGCTTGCGATGGTTGGCCACAGCGAAAAAGCACACAGGACGGATGCCGCCGCAAAGGTCGAGTACTGGCTCCCGAGTCGTCTCATTGTCTCTTCTCACCCCGTTGTTGTCCCCGCCCTTGTTTTCGGGCGGACGGGGTTGCCCAGGCACAACGCCCGTCGCCCCTGCCGGGCGGCGCGGGAGGTAGTTACACTCGTCTTCCTACACTCGTCTTGTACTCGTCTTCGTGGACGCGACAAGCGCGAATGTCTAGGGCTTGCCCTTGAAGACGAAGAGACCCCGTTTGGACGAGATGACGATGTCGGGGATGCCGTCCTTGTTCATGTCGGCGACTCTGAATTCGCGGGCCACGCCCGACGCCTTTTCTCCGGCCTTATCAATGTCGATCAGGTGCGGTTCCCACTTGACCGTGGGCGTGCGAATCAACTTGTAGACGTAAAGCACGGTTGGCTCGGTCCCCACGCCGGCGGAACCCGAGCCGCCGGCGTCGCCGGTGGTGAAGGGGTGCGCCAGGAACGTCTTGCCGGTGACGATGTCTTTCAACCCGTCGCCATCCATGTCCTCCAGCCACAGGGAGTGAAGCTGCGAGTACACGGTGTCGTCGTGGGCTGCCCCCGGGGCGGGGACGTTCATGATCATGTTCCGGGTGAACGTGCCGGCCGGCCCCTGCTTGAACCAGGCCAGGCCGTAGCCGTGCGAGTTCGACGAACTGATGATGTCGTTCATCCCGTCGCCGTCGACGTCGTAGACCTGGATGTGACTGCCGCCGATGTCCGGGGCGGTGTCCAGGTGCTCGGGGATCGAGAACGCGACGTTGATGAACGTCCAGGCGCCCGTCCCATTCGTCGGTTGCAGCCAGATCCCGCTGCGCTCGAGGAAGTCCATCTTGCCGTCGCCGTTGACGTCGCCGGCGCCCAGGCCATGCAGCCAGCCGCAGCAGTTGTCCTTGAACGGATACCTGCGCGTGACGGAGTGGAAGGTCCACGCGGCGGTGGGGTTGGCCCAGTTGGCCTGCCAGTAGCCCCAGGTCTCAGGGGGACTGCAGTTCTTGCAGGCGCCCAGGATCTCCGGTTTCCCGTCCTTGTCCATGTCGGCGTAGATCTTGTGCTCGCCTTTCATGTCGGCCGAGACCTGAA
>DATLVT010000966.1:0-6521 GCA_035577105.1 Polyangia bacterium | reverse complement strand
ACCGTGGGCAAGCTTAGGAGCTTGGCCTTCGCGATTCAAGGCGGGAGATTGCCGCACCCCGTCCGACCTCCTTCTTATGAGTCGGGGTGGGCTGGTCCTAGGCGCGAGCGCCCTGCCCTCCGGCTTCGCCCAGAACCCCGGGTGGGGCTTGTCGCCCGTGGCGCTTTCGGTTACCCCTGGTGTATTCGCTGGCGGGAACTGAAGCTTCGGCTTTCCAAGCGGCTGCGCTGGCGAGAATTGCGCGCGCTGCTGAAGGTGCCGCGCTGGGGACGCTGGATGTTGCTGCTGCTGCTCCTGCTGCTGGTGCCGCTGTGCCTGATCAATGTCTCGGTCGCGGTGTTCGGACGGTGCTCGGTGTTCCCGCTGTCGCCGTTCTACCTGCGCTACAAAGTGTCGGCGCTGATCGCGTATGCGTGGCACCGACCGCACTGCGTGTTCGTCGACGACGCGCCGCTGGCGCCGCTGCTGGCGCGCGCCGAGCTCCGCCACCGATTGCCCTGCGGGCTGCTGGGCGCGATCGTCCAGGTCGAATCGGGCGGCAGGCCGCACCGGATCTCTTCGGCCGGCGCGATGGGACCTCTGCAGCTGATCCCGCCCACGGCACGCGCGCTGGGCGTGAAAGACCCCTTCGATCCAGAGGAGAGCCTGGACGGCGCTGCCCGCTACCTCAGCACCCAGCTGGCCGCGTTTCACAGCGTGCGCCTGGCGGCCGCCGCCTACAACGCCGGCCCGGGCGCCATCGTCGGCCACGCCGTCCCCAAGAACGGCCAGACCGAGATCTACGTCGACCGCGTGCTGCACGCCCTGGCCATCGAGCGACGGGCCCGCTGCATCACGGTCGTCGCATCGAAGCCGCGCGCGTCAAGCGTTCCCGTCGTTCCCGCCTCGCGTGATCTGATAGACAGATCAAATGAGCCGATTCCTCATCGCCCGGCTTCTCACCGCGCCGGCTCTTCCGGCGCTGTCCGCAGACAAGGAAGTTCCGCCGAACGGCGCTTGCGAAGTCCGCATTGACGGCCCCAAGAAGGTCTCCATCTGCGCGACGTTCAACGACACCCGATGACGAGAGGCTGAACCTTTTTTCGAACGATCGGGTCGATTGTCTTTGTGGAACGGTCTTCGCTAGTGAGGTAGGCGGGTGCGCGGCGCCTTGAATACGGCAGGAGGCTTGAACGACGAGCCCGTTGGTCCCCCGCGGATCAGGCGGGCGCCGCGCAGAGTGCCGTTTTTTACAGCGGCTATCGCGGCCTCGGTCTCCGCCCGTAAGGCGGACGTGGGCGCGGAGGCATCGGCGGCGGGCGTGACGCCGGCGGCGGGATCCTGAAACATGAAGCCTCCGAAGGTACGGTCGAGGAAGACATTGACCGCAGGGCGCTGGGGGAGCGGAAGATGGCAGTGGGGAGGAGCGCAGCCGCCACTGGTCACGTCGAGGTCATTCAAGACGACCTGGGCCGAGGTCGCGTCCGACCGGGTGACAACGGTAGAGTCAGTGAAGGTCGCCTTCAGATCCGACGAGACGTTGGTCTTGGATGAACGGGTCTCGCCCCCGTTCATCCCCAGCACGCCAAAAAGCGATTCGCCGACGTTGAAGGCGGTGTCGGAACCCCGGATGCTGGTGATGCTGACCGTTGTCGTCGTCGCTCCCGTCTTCTCGGTTATGTTGCCGATGTTCCGGGACAGCGACAAGGTGATGGGCCGCGGGCGCTCGCCGATGCGCGCGCCGTATTGCGCGCTGGCGATGTTTATGGCGCGGTCGGCACGGACGGCGGCGCTCTGACCTGCGCGGAAGAACGGGTCCAGCAAGAGGAAGCGGTGTGCTTCCTCAGGCGTCAAGGTGACATGGTCCGCGGCGCCGGAGTACACCACCTGGCCGCTGCGGCCGCCGCCCGCCTTGTAGCGCGCGTGGACGACGCCGCCTTCGGACGCGGTGGGAACCACGTGCGCGTACTGGAGCTCGCATGGATTGGTGCCGGGCCAGCTGATGCTTCCTTGCCAGCAGGCGGCCAGCTGGGCAACCGTCGCGTCGGCGGTCACCGGGACCGCTGCGGTCATCACGAAGCGGCTCCGGCCGGCATCCATCACCCACACCGCGAACTGCGGATGCACCAGGAAGACGAAGGTGTCCGCCCAGAACGGTGCGATAGCCCGGACCGACGCGGGATGCGCCAGCGTCGAGCAATCGGTCGCGGACAGGCAGGTGTCGCCGTTGCCGGGGACCAGATCGGTGTTTGCAGGCAGGTTCCATGTCGTCTGGAGCGTCAGGGACGCCGTGGTGCTGTCGGTGCTGCCCGCGGAAGTTGCGAACCCCATCTTCGTCGACTGATCCCAGGTCTCGCCGAGATCCATTCCGAACGAGGCGGAGCTTCCCCCGAGAGGGATGGTCAGCTTGATGGCAGCCTTGGACGACAGCGTCTGCTGGGAGGTGGCGGCGTTACTCTGCTCGGTGCTGTTGCCAAGCTTGAACGCTGTGCTGTAGGTGGTCTGCGTTTGATACGAGGCGGTACTGGCGTTGCCAGGTGGCTGGTAGACGATCGTGAAGGGGATGACCTTCACCTGGACGAAAGCCGCGGGGGCAACGATCGCGATGAAAGGCGCAGTGTCCTTGTTGTCCACTCGATCGCCGGTTGAGCGATGGGTATCGTTCTGCTGCAGGCCGAGGGAGAGGCGCAGCGTTCGCACCAGGTTCGCCTCGTCGAACAGGCCTTGAGTGGGCAGTGCCAGGTCGGCGAAAGCAGAGACGTTGGGCCGCAGGCTGTCGATGCGGGTGGTCGCGGTCGGGCCGACGTCGGTCCACGTCCCGGTGTTTCCGTCCCAGTTCTTGCACCCCGTGGCCCCAGACGCCGGTCGCGTGCTGACGTCGCAAGTCTGAAGATGAGCGCTGTACGTGGCGTAGTTTCCGATGTTGAACGGCGGGGTGGTGTAGTTGGGAGGATAGGCCATCGAATCGTCGCCGAAGCTGACCGCCACATGGAACACGGGCGGTTGTGAGAACGACAGCGTGGCCGGAGCCCAGCTGCGGATAAGGTGGCCGCGGCCGTTGTACCAGCGAGGATCGCCGATCTCCGAGGGGTTCAGCGGCAACGGCCCGGTGACCTCCATATCGGCGATCCGGTAGGAGAACAGACCCGCGCTCTCGGAGACGACCCCTTTGTCGACCACCGAGATCCGGACGGCGCTTCCTCCGACGCCGGTCTGGGGCGCGGTGGCCGCGATGGTTCCGTCCGGCCTTCGGGAGAACGACGATGCGGGCAGGCCGCCAAAACGGACGGCGGTTGGTGCGACGAACGGGCGCAGCCCCGTGAGTATCACCTGGGTACCCCCCGCGCCGACCGTCGGCGAGAACGCGGTGATCTCCTGAAAGATGCGGAGAGGGACCTTCTCGGGCTGAAAGACGGTGTGGTCTTTCCCCGCGCGAAGGATGGGCGTGTTCTCCTTCACGCGATCGCCAAGCTGGGCGTGCGCTGCCGGGACTCCGGCGGCGACGACCGCGGCCAGCAGCGCAGCAATGGATCTGGGCGACGGGCGTCGTGAATGGGCTCGCATGATCATTGTCTTCCTCGACCGCAAATCATAGGACGTGCTCTTGTGGGCGGCCGAGCGGTACGTGCGGCGGCGACAAGCTCCTTGGTGCTGGAACGGAGCCGCGACGTCTTCTTCCTCTGTTTGATCGTTTCCAGCGACGGAGATCATCCGGCCAGCAGTCTGTGTGCCTGCCCAACTCCGCTCTCCGACGGCCGCAACCGTCCATGCACGATTCCCTGGGAACTCCCCGGCAATCGCCAGCGTTCGATTGCGCTCTCTCCATCGCAGAGGCCGCCTCGCCGAGGCACCTGTTGCCGCCCAGTCCCCCCTCGTCACGCCTTCAAGAACGGAAGGACCTCGCTCGCCTTCTGGAAATAGGGGGACGCCGTGCTGCCGTAGTGCTTGGCCCAGGGTGGTCCGTACTCCGAGGCGGCCAGCAGCGGATAGCCGTAACCCTTGTGCCCCCACAGCTCGAACTCGGCTGGCGTGACGCCCATTGATTGCAGCACCGTGGCCAGCCACTGGCTGTAAAGGACGCCAAGCCACATCACGTTGCTGCCGCCCGGATCCCACCGCGAGCCGGGATCGTTCACCTTGCGATAGTCGGCGTAGACGCCTGTCTTGAAGAAGCCGGCGGCGCTGCCCATGGTCACCACCGGAATCGACGCCGATTCGTGCGTGGCCATGCAGCTCTCCTGCGACCAGACCAGCAGCGCGTTGTCGAGATAGGTCATGCCGGGCGCCTCTTCCACGTCCAGCTTCATCGCGGCGTCGAGGAACACGGTCTCGAAGAAGCGCTGGTATGAATCATTCAGCAGCTTTTGCTGGTCGTCGCCCGTCCAGGCGTGCGCCACCTCCTCGTGCCAGTCGCCCTGGTAGCCCACGAACCTGTCCGTCGCGCCCACGCCGACGACGGCGATGCGGCTGGTCCCGCAGGCGAAGGCGGCGGCCACGACGTCGGTGAACAGCCGCCAGTGGGTCGCCACGTCGGTCGGGTCGTCCATCTGGTGCGACCCCGCCTCGTCGGTCGGCTTGACGACGCTGGCGCACGACGCGCTGGCGATGGCGCCCAGCTTGCGCTCCAGCTCCGAGAGCCGCTCCAGGTGATCGTCGAGCCGCTGCCGATCCAGCGCCGACAGGCGCCGGTTGCCGTCCCGAAGCGACCGGTAGCTTTCCAGGATGCGATCGGCGATCGGGGGCCGCGCGGGCATGGGCATGGGCGTCGACGTTGACGGCGCCGGTACAAAGATGGCGTTGAAGAGGTCGCGCGAGAGGTCGACGCCGCGAACGTTCTGGATCGTTCCCTTCCGATTCGACGGATCCGACCAGCCCCACGACACCGCCCGGGTCGAATTCACCACCATCGCCCGCTGCTTGATGCTGGACACGTCGGGATAGAACGACGGCGACCAGGCCATGAGCTGGTCGATGGTGGGGCGCGGATTCTGCTGGGCGGTCACGCCGTCGTCGCCGCTCCCGTCGTTGCGCGCATAGTTGCCCAGGTGCAATCCCGTGTTGTGGGCGATGTAAAAAGGCACGTCCAGCCCGCGCAGGACGTTCATCTTGCCGACCAGGCGCTCGGTCAGCATCGATGCGCTGGCGCTCAAGATGGGCGACAGCACCGCCTGACCGGCCGCCACGGTCGCCTTCAGCGCGCCGGAGGCGACGGAATGATCCGCAAAGAGGGTGGCCTTGCTGGTGAGCAGGGACGGATCGGGAAACATGTTGGTTTCAAAGGCGGCGCCATGATCCGTGGTGAACCAGAAGAGCCGCGGCCTCCGCCTGTAAACGGGGTCGCCGCCCAGCGCGGACCTCTCGGCCAGCGAGGCCATGAACGGCAACGATAGAGCAAAGCCCCCCGCCCCGCGGAGCACCTGCCGGCGCGAAATGTCGACGATCCGTCTTGCCATCTGGTTCTTCCCGGTTCTTTTTGCCCGGTCCTACTGAAAGACCCGCCTTCGGAACTGAGGCGACAGGGCGACCTCCTTGAAGAGGGCGCCCAGGGTTCCGGCGTTGCCCAGACGCATGCGCAGCTGTTCCAGCGTGCACCCGTCGCGGGTGACATCCTCCCAGCGCGCGAAGGTGAACCGGAAATAGTTACGGGCCAGGCAGGCCTCTGCTTTGCCGCTGGCCACGATCAACCGCGCCAGATCGCCGGGGCCGCTGGAGGCGGTCATGTCGCCCGCCTGGACGGCCGGAATGGAACGGGTGTCGACGGGCCGCTGCCCGACTTCGTTGCCGGCGCCATCGAAGAGCCGCTGAGCGGTTCGACCGCGCCCCAGCGCATCGAAGTTCTCCGTGGCGAAGCCGAGCGCGTTGATGGCGGTGCCGTGACATCCGAGGCACACCGTCCCCGGCTTCTCGGTCAGCTGTTCGACGGCCTCCCGCGTGGTCATGTCCGGACGCGGCTCGGGCGGAACGGCGTTCACACCGGGCGGCGGCGGGGGAATGTCGTCGCAGAGGATCCGGCGCCGTATGAAGGCGCCCTTGTGAATCGGCCGCGTGCTGGCGGCTCCCGACGTCAAGAACAGCGCGCGCGTCAGCAGGCCCGGCCGCAGTCCAGGCGCGAAGGCAGGCGGCGCCGAGACGCCATCCCACGCGCCCACACCGTAGATCGCCGCCAGCTCGGTGCCCTTGTTGAAAGACAGCTCGCTGGTCAGCAGGTCCGTCATCGACCCGGGCCTGGTGAAAGCGTAGTAGCCCACCATCGCCGTGACATCGTCGATCATCTGCTGTCGCAACGCTGGCGACGGCCGGTTCGACCCGGCGAAGGTGTCGAAGACCGGGTCCTGGTTGTGCGCGTCCAGCGGCGGAAGGTCCTCGACCTTCAGCCAGTCGGCCACGAAGCGTGCCAGCGTCGTCTCCGTTCGCGGATCGTCATAGATGCGCTGGACCTGCCTGGCGTAGATCTCCGGCTGCCTCAGCGTCCCGTCGGAGGCCGCCTGCCAGAGAGAATCGTCGGGCATCGTCTCCCAGAACTGATACGACAGGCGCGAGGC
>DATLVT010000965.1:0-5493 GCA_035577105.1 Polyangia bacterium | reverse complement strand
AGAACGACAAAAGGCTCTTAAGCTCTGCTTCACAATGAAACCACCGGCGCCGAGGCCTGCTGGTGTGAAGGCGGCCGTTACCGAGATCGCGGCCGGCATCGGCCGGTCCTCAGAGACGACCGATGTCGGCCCGAGGCACGGTCACTTGCCCGGCCCGGAGGCGTCCACGATGGCCTGCGCGTCCGCCGGCAAGGCGCCACTGACCAGGGTGTTGCTGCGACCGACGTTGCCGTCCAGCGAGTAAAAGTCGACGTCGGCGAAGTTGTTCTCGATGACGTTGTTGAGGTTCTGACTGGGCGTGGCCGTGTTCCAGCAACGGACGATGTCGTCGTGGACGTGCGTGAACACGTTGCGATCGACGTGATAGCTCTGGGTCCCTTCGTCAAGGTAGATCCCGATCGCCCAGGTCCGGGTTCCGACGTTGTAGATATAGTTCTCCTCGATCACCGAGTCTGGCTGTGGCCCCTGGGTATAGATGCCGCCCCCATCGATCATCATGCTGACCACGTCGTGAATGCGGTTACCGACGATGCGGTTGCCGCGGGCGTACGTCGGGCCGGCGTGGGACCCTTTGCCGCCGAAGGCGTAGTCCTTGTTCCACCCGCCCCAGCCGACCGAGATGCCCGTGTACGACAGGTCGAACAGTTCGTTGTGCAGGATGGAGGAGGTCTCCGTGAAGCCCGCGAAGATGCCCACCGCGCCGTGATACTCGGCGCCCACCTTGGTGATGACGTTCTTCTCGACGAGGTTGTGTGAAGTCCGCTGCGACGCAGGCGTATCCGCCGACCAGATCGAGAGGTCTCCGAGCTGCAGGCCGCACCCCGAGACGTCCTCGAGCCGATTCGCCGAGACGCTGTTCCCGCTGCTGCCGTTCTCGATCGACAGACCGCCGGCACCGACGTGGGTGATCACGCTCTTCTCGATCAAGAAATCGTGCGCCGCCGACAGCGTGACGGCGGACGGCATCCGGGTCATGGCGTCGAAGCCCGGCTGCACGTCGTTCATCCCCGTGACGTCGTAACAAGCCTGCCAGGTCACGCTGCCCTCGGTGGTGCTCGGACGGAGCCAGGTCGAGTACGCGAACGTCAGGCCGCGGAACGTGACGTCGTGAATGGGCCGGTCGGCGGTGCCGCGCGCGTCGACCAGCGCCTCGAGCACGGGCACCACCACCGTCGCCGTCGTCAGGTCCTCCCCCGCGCGTGGCTTGTAGAACAGGTCGCCCGCCGTCTCGTCGAGGTACCATTCACCCGCCTCGTCGAGGAGCTCGTAGGCATTTTCGATCCAGAACAGCCCGCCGGGCGGCCAGCCGCCACCAGGGGATTTCTTGGTCAGGTTGGCGTTCCTCCAGCACGGTTGATCGAGCGTGACAGTCGCGCCGACCACGCTGGCGACGCCGCAGCGGATCGTCCGCCACTGGGCATCGAAGATCGCTTCCAGCTGCGCCGGGGCGCGGTAGGTCGCGAACGCCGTGGTCGGCGCGGTGATGCCGGTGTCGGTCAGCGCAAACCCAGCGGGACGGAGGGGGCCACGCGCGCGCGTCGCCCGTACGCCGCCGACATAGAGCTGGCGCGTCCGCAGCGACGGGTCGACCTTGGCGCGGTAGATCCCCTTCGCTTGATCGAAGACCGACCAGCCGCTCACGCTCAGGCCCCCGCTCAGGATGGGCGTCTCGCCGACGGCCGCTTCGTAGACCGTCGGGCTTCCCGGCAGGCCAGAGTCGTGAACCGTGTCCGACTCGACCAGCTGGAACGTCTTCGACAGCGCGTACGTGCCACCACGCAACCGGATCGTCAGCGGACCGCTGCGCTGTGGAAACGTGCGCGCCAGATCTCGCGCGGTGGTCAGCGCGCAGGGGTGCGACTGGGCGCAATCGGCGCTCTGACCATCGGGGGCCACGAACAGGATCGAAGGGACGCCGGCATCGCCGCCGGCATCGACCACCTCCGGGCCACCGGCAGCGTCGTTCGCTGTCGCGCCGCCGCTGCCGCCATCAGGTTTCGCAACGGGGCTTGCTCCGCCGGTGCCATTGGCGTCGACGCTGGGACCCGACACGCTGCCTGCGCCGCAGCCGGCGGCATACGCCACGAACAGAGACAGTGCGACCGTCGACGAACCTCGAGTCATGGTCTGCTCCCTTGCAACATCGGGAACCGCGCAATGCGGAACCGCCAAGGCGTTGACTGAATACCTGTATAGAACGGCACCGGATTGGTCCAGAGAGCCTTGCGTCTCAAAACGATCAATTTGAATGCGCAATCACGCCGAGAGTCAGCCTGCCGTCGATGGCGGCCGTCTGGCATCTGTCCGGAGTGGTCCAGCCGCGGCGGCTGGCGAAAAGTGGTTGGACCGTCTCAAACTCGCGGTCTGCGCGGCTTTGTCATTTACAATGCGAACGTTGGACAGCGAGCGTCGACCTGGCTAAGAGCTCCAGCGCGGAAGATCCAGCATGAACTCGGATCCGTCTCCCCGGGATTCAGACATCGGCAGCGACGAGAGTCCCGAAAAGACGATCAGCTCAGGTGTCGGGCAGCTGCGGGCCACGGGGGTGACCGGTCTGGCCGCCGGGTCGGTGATCGACAGCCGCTATCAGATCGAAGCCCCGATCGGTGAGGGGGGAAGCGGTTCGGTGTTTCGCGCCTGGGATCGTGCTCTCGGCGAACAGATCGCCATCAAGATCCTGCACGCGGAGCGGGCCCGGGAAACCAGCTGGATCAGCCGCCTGGCCCGTGAGGTGCGTGTGGCGAGGGCCATCCGCCATCCAAACGTCTGCCGGGTTTTCGATCTGGGCCACGCCGACGGGCACTGGTTCGTCACCATGGAACTGGCGGTGGGCGGGGCCTTACGCCAGCTGTTGCGGGCCGCCGGCGACAGCGCCACCCAGCGTCCGCTGGAGGAGCGTCTGGCCGACGCCCGGGCGCTGTGCGCTGGTCTGGCCGCCATCCATGCCGTTGGCATCACCCATCGCGACGTCACGCCGCAGAACGTGCTGCGCATGCAGGACGGACGGCTGGTGCTCTCCGATTTTGGTCTGGCCATCGCGAACAACGACAACACCACGATTCACGGGGGCACGCCCGCGTATATGCCCCCCGAAGCATTGATGGGCGGCCGATCTGATCAGCGCTCGGACGTCTGGCAGCTCGGCGCCATCCTTCACGAGATCATGTTCGGGCGAAAACCCGAATGGAAAGTCGGCCCGGAGGGGACGACCTTGAAGTGGCCGCTGCCGGCGGTGGCCGGCGCCGTTGAAGAAGAGGTGGCCCGGCTGTGCGGCGAGTGCCTGGCGCACGATCCGGCGGCACGTCCGCCCACGGCCATGGCTGTGGCCGGACGATTGGCAGCCGCCGAGGTAGCCCGGCCACGCAACCGTTTCGTCCGGCAGTGGTTGCGGGTCAGGACCTTCTGGGGGCAACACCGCGCGCTGCGCACGGCGGTGATCGGGGCCCTGGTGGCGGCCGGGGCGGCGTCAGGCGTGCAGGTCGTCATGCGCCCGTCGCTGTGTCGCGGGGGCGCGGCGAAGCTGACAGGAGTCTGGGATCCCCAGGTGACGGCGCAGATCAGAAAAGCTTTCCTCGGCACGGGACAGTCGTTCGCGGCGGACACGTTCGGGAGCGTCAACCGCACGATCGAAGATTACGTGCAACGCTGGGTCGGCACGTACACCGAGGCGTGCGAGGCCACCCATAGCCGGGGCGAACAATCAGCGGAGGTCATGGACCTGCGCATGTCGTGTCTGCAGGATCGTCTGGGTGGTCTCAGGGCGCTCACCGCCCTGTTCAGACAGGCCGACGGCGCGGTGGTTGAAAACGCCGCCAACGCCGCCAGCCAGCTGCCCGTCATCGAACGCTGCAATGACGTCAAGCTGCTCCGGTCGCTGGTCCCGCCACCGGAGAACGCCGTCGCCCGCCGCCAGGTCGACGAGTTGCAACGTCGGGTAGCCGATGGGCGCGCTCTTCTGGCCTCGGGTCGATTGTCCGACGCCGACAAGGCAACGGCGTCGTTGGTGGCGGACGCCAGTCGCATTGGCTACGGGCCGCTCCTGGCCGAGGCGCTGGCGCTGCGCGGGCGTGTGCAGGAGGAGATGGTCATGCCTGCGGCGGCCGAAAAGACCCTGGAGGAGGGAGTCTGGACCGCCGAAGAGGCCCATCACGACGAGGTCAAGGCGGCGATGGCCGGCGATCTCATCTACGTGGTGTCCCTGTCCATTCGGCCCCAGGACACCGAACGCTGGCACCGCATGGCTGAAGCCACACTGCGCCGGATTGGTGGGCACGAACGGCAGCAGGTCTGGATGTACACCAACCTCGGCTCAGCCCTGGAAGTGAGCGGACAACCAGCGGCCGCGTTGTCTCGCCATCAGCAGGCCCTGGCCATCGCCGAGCGCGCGTTGCGGCCCGATGATCCCGATCTGGTACGGGTTCACGGCAACCTCAGCAATGCGCTGGTCGCGCTGGAGAGGCCAGTCGAGGCCTTGTTTCACAGCGACCGCGCCATCGAGATTGGCCGCAAGGCGCTGGGCGCCGATCACCCGGAGATGGCCATCCGCTACAGCAATCGAGGCGAGGTCCTGAACCAGCTGGGCCGATTCGAAGAAGCCCGCGCGTCCTGCCTGCGGGCCATGGCCCTCTGGGAACAGCAGCTTGGCAAGGACCACCTGTTGCTTTCCTACGCGCTGCAGGCCATCGGGCTCAGCTATCTCGACGAAGGCACGCCAGCGCTGGCGGTGGCGCCCATCGAACGGGCCCTGCAGATCAGGCTGGCCAAGGAACCGTCGCCCGGACACATCGCGGAGACCGAATTCGCCCTGGCCCGCGCCTTGTGGGAAAGCGGCCAGCACCACGACCGCGCGCGCACCCTGGCCTCGAGCGCGCAGGCCCGATACACGGCGGTACCCGCCATGAAGAAGCAAGAGGGCGAGGTCGTCACCTGGCTGGCCACGCACAGGCTGCCGGCGGTGAGCGCGCGATGAGCGACCGGTCGGGTGCCGGGTGACCGGGAGGCCCGAAACACCACGCCAGCGCGCCGACGTCGGTCCCTTCGTGACGCGGTCCGCCTGCTCGGGCCCGCGCCCGCGTCGCCACGGGGCGATGCTCTTGTCGCCGGCGCTGATCGACGGGTGCTTCTGATTGTTGAGCCTGCAGAGGTTCCCTCCCGCGTCTTATTGGTAGTCATGTTTCGTCCTGCGCGCCTTTCCCGGGGAACCAGCTTCGCGCTGGTCGACGACGCCGCGCTGGCGCGCGCGGCCGCTGACGGCCAACCGGCAGCCGCGGCGGCGATCTGGGACCGTCTTTCGCCGGTGGTACGCACCACCTTGCGTCGAATCCTGGGCCCCGATTCGGAGGTGGATGATCTGACGCAGGACGTGTTCTTGCGGGTCTTCAAGCAGCTATCAGGGCTGCGCGACCCCCAGGCCTTCCGGGGCTTCGTGATGCAGGTGGCCACCAACGCGGCGCTCTCGGAGCTGCGACGGCGCCGGGTCCGGCGCTGGCTGCG
>DATLVT010000964.1:0-3103 GCA_035577105.1 Polyangia bacterium | reverse complement strand
CGTCACCGTCGGCACCTGGTTGGGATTGGTGGCCAGACCAAAGTCTGACAGGACGACCCGTCCGTCCTCCATCCGCAGCAGGTTCTCCGGTTTTATGTCCCGGTGAATGATGCCAGCCTGATGAAGCGCCGCCAGACCGGCCACCAGGGCGTGCGCGTCGGCCACGCATTCCGCAATGGGACGTGCCGCGACACCGGCCCGGATGTTCTCGCGAAGCGTGCCTTTGGTGGCCAGCTCCATCGAGAGAAAACGATGACCGTCGGATTCGCCGATATCGAAGACGCGACAGACGTTGGGATGCTGAATCTGTCGACCCAGGCGCAGCTCTCGCGAGAAGCGTTCCGCCCAGTGGGGATCGCTGGCCAGCTCCTGGCTAAGAATCTTCAGCGCCACGGGCGTCTGTGTGATGCGATCGAAGGCGCGCAGCACAAAGCCGCTGCCGCCCTTGCCGACGAAGGTCTCGATCTGGTAGCGGCCGGCCAGCACCGTGCCCCGTTCCAGGTCAACGGGAGGTTCGACGACGATGGCTTCCTCGCCGACGTCCGTCACGCTCAAACCACCGACACTGTCCCGGTCGGAAAGCTGAACGCTACCCACCCACCTTGCCACGGTCATTTGCGCTGCGAGCGTACCGCTTTTCGGATAAGCGGCCAAGTCTTGTCGTGTGGTTTCGCCCTGTAAAATCGGTTCAGGCGGCTGTTCGCGGACAGATATTTCCCTGTGTTTTCGTCTGAAAAAATGGACGAAGCCAGACCGCCACCCGGACGGTTCCGCGCGGCGTTTGTCCGCCCTGCACCCCGTCCTGCGACCCGATATCGGACGATCGCGGGACGAAGACATATGACTTGGCCGGTCAGATCGAAACCATCATATGACTATGCCGCCGCCGGGTTGACCCGGCGGGGAGCCAAGCCAGCAGCGCCAGGACCTTTTGTGAGGTTCCAGCCGGGATAGTTCGACGGCATCACTCTTGCTGTAGGCCATGACGACCCATGAGAGTCATGTTGATGTCCAAAGACCGCACCTTCTGCAACCGCGCCCGGTTGGCCTTCGCCCGCGACGGGAGCGCCGTCCGGATCGCCGATCGGCAAGGCATCTGGTCGCACGAGACCACCGACGACGATGTCATGCTTCTGCACTCCGCGAATCCCGCCAGCGCCACCCGGTGGTGTCGCGTCGCCCGCCGCGTTCGGCGGAACGGCCCCCTGATTGCCTGTTGCGACATTCTGGACCCGCTGGGCGTGGCTGCGGTCCTGGACGCCGGCGCCGACGACGTCGTGCTGTCGGCCATTCCCGACACCGAGCTACTGGCGCGGGTACGGGCTGTCTGCCGCCGCACGCGAACCGTGGTCCTCGGCCAGCGGCGCCACGGCGCCATCATCATCGACTCGACCAACCGGGCCGCTGCGATCAATGGCATCGCAGTGCCCCTGCGACGAGCCGAGTTTCGGCTTCTGAGCTACCTCATTGCCAACGCCAACCGCGTGGTCGGCGCCCGCGAGCTGATCGAAGATGTCCTCGGCGGCCATCACACGGGCGACACCGCTTTGATCCGGGTGCACTTGTCGCAGTTGCGTCGCAAGCTGGGTGCTGCGGGCGCGGCCATCGAGACGGTGCGCGGGCAAGGCTATCGGCTGGCGCCCGAGGCGGCGGAGGGGTCGTTGATGAAGAGTGCTTGAGGCGGTGGCGTGGTGGTGGGGCCGCACCGGCGAGGTTGCAGGGATGGTGGAGGGCGGCTGTACGTGAGGGGGGGCCCCATTCGCTCCGTCGAGGGGCGGCAGGGGTGGGGTTCCCTCCCGTGCTCAAACACCGAACGGCGCGCGCGCCTTATGGGTGTGCTTGGAGTTGCGACGTACTGCGCGCCTGCGAACTGCGCGCGGGAGGGAACCCCACCCCTGCCGCCGCCTTGATGACTACGTTCACGGTGCCCCTGGACCGTTCGTCATTCCGGACCCCGAGCCTGCGGCCGGGAAGAAACGGAAGGACACAAGTGGTGTACCGACTGCTTCGTCGAGGTGAGCAGGCGGTACACCACTTGTGTTCTTCTGTTCTTCCCTGTGTCGCCCCCATGCGCAGTGAACGTAGTCACCAGGAAGGCGGGAGCGGTGGGGTTCCCTGCCGCGCGCAGTTCGCAGGCGCGCAGTACGTCGCAACTCCAAGTACACCCATAAGGCGCGCGCGCCGTCCGGTGTTTGAGCACGGCAGGGAACCCCACCGCTCCCGCCCCCACGACGAAGCGAATGGAGCCCCACCTCACGTACAGCCGCCCTCCACCATCCCTACAACCTCGCCGGTGCGGTCCGTCCGTACCCTACCCCAGCAACGCCATCAAGATCGGCGTGGTGACCGCCGCCAGCGCCGTCGACAGCACCAGGCTTCCGGCGATGGGCGCCTGCAATGCCTGAAACTGGACCGCCATCAGATAGACGTTGGCGCCGACGGACATCGACGCCAGCAGCACCACGACCTTGGTCTCCATGGGCGGCAGGTGCAGCGCCACGGCCAGCAGCCAGACAATCACCGGCTGCAGCACCAGCTTCAGCACGCAGATGGTCAGGCTCTGCTGCCAGCCCTTGCCCACGCCGTACTCGACCAGACCCATGCCCAGCACCAGCAGCGCGGCCGGGGCCGCCAGCTTGCCCAGCGCGGCCAACCCTGTCGCCACCGGTCCGGGCAGGTGCAGCCCGACCAGGCCGAACAGTGTGCCCCCGAGGATCGAGGCGACGATGGGGTTGGTCAGCACCCCCAGCGTCGTCTTGCCCAGTCCGGCCACGGTGAACGAGCCGTGCCGGGCCCATTCCACGGAGACCGACACCAGCGTCCACAACGTCAGCGAATTGAACACCAGCACCAGCGCCACCGACGGCAGGGCGTCGCTGCCCAGCACCAGCTTGGCCAGGGGCAGGCCCAGAAGGACGTTGTTCGAGAAGATGCCGCCCAGCCCGAACACCGACTGGGACACGCCGTCCAGGTGAAAGACCGACGCGGCCAGCACACGCCCGACGATGAACACGATGAAGCAGCCACCGAAGAAGGCCAGCAGCAGGCGCGCGTCGACGGCGGGCAGCGACGACAGGTCGCTCATCATGCGAAACAGCATGGC
>DATLVT010000963.1:0-2827 GCA_035577105.1 Polyangia bacterium | reverse complement strand
GGCGGGCGCAGGTGTGGGCGCGGCCGGCGGCCACCTGTTCGACGCTGGCCAGTGACGGCACGGGCGCCGGCAGGGCGCGGCCGTCGGTGGTGCCGTCGCCCAGCTGACCCTGGTCGTTGGCGCCCCAGCAGAAGACCTGGCCATCGCCCAGCACGGCGCAGCTGTGAGCGGCGCCGGCGCTGACGGCGATCGCGGTGGCCGGCGCCGAGACCAGCGTCGGTCGGGAAGCGCCGACGTTCGTTCCCGTGCCCAGCTGCCCGTCGCCACCGCGCCCCCAGCACCAGAGACGCCCGTCGCTGCCGACGGCGCAGCTGTGCCCGGCGCCGGCGGCGATGGCCGTCGCCGCCAGTGCGCCCCCGTCGGTGGCCAGGGGGGCGCCGGACGCCGATCGTCCCGTGGGGGCGCCGCCGGGCATGCCGCCGCCGACGCCGCCGCCGACACCGTCGCCCAGCTGTCCGTCGTCGTTATGGCCCCAGCAGTGGACGGCGCCGTCGCCGGTCAGCGCGCAGGTGTGCGCCCCACCGGCGGCGACGTCGACGACGTCGGGGATGCCGCCCACGCTGGCGTCGCCCAGCTGTCCGCTCTCGTTGGCGCCCCAGCACGCGACGGTCTTGCTGGCGGCGATGGCGCAGGTGTGTCGATCGCCGGCGGAGACGCGCTGGCCGCCGGCGGCGGCGGGCAACCCAACTGTCGCGGGGATGGGGTTGTCGATCAGCGTGGCGGGACCCAGCTGCCCGGCGTTGCCGCGGCCCCAGCAGAAGAGGTCGTCGGCGGTGCGCGCGCAGGAATGGTCGGTGCCGGCGGCCACCTGGATGGCGGCCAGGGGAATCTTTGTGGGCGCCGGTATCGAGCGATCCAGCGTGGTGTTGTCGCCCAGCTGGCCGGCGCGGTTGCTGCCCCAGCACAGAAGGCCCGCCGTCGCGCCGTCAGAGCCGACCCCGGTGGCGCAAGTGTGCGCGCCGCCGGCGGCCACGTCGGTGGCGGCGCTGACGCCGGCCACCCGCACCGGCGTGGTGCGCACGATGGCGCTGCCCAGGCCCAGCTGTCCGTCGCGGTTGTCGCCCCAGCACCAGACGGTGCCGTCGTTCTTGCGCGCGCAGGTGAAGGTTTCGCCGGCAGCGACGGAGACGCCGCCGGCGAAGGTCGACACGGGGACGGGCACGCCCAGGCTGCCGGTGGTGCCTTCGCCCAGCTGGCCGCTGCGGTTGTTGCCCCAGCACCAGACGCCGCCGTTCTTGCGCAGGGCGCAGGTGTGGTGCGCGCCGGCGGCGACGTCGATGGGATCGTTGACGACGGCGACGCGCACGGGGCGCGGCTGGTTCGCGGCATCGCTGCCGCTGGTGCCCAGCTGGCCAACGTCGTTGCTGCCCCAGCACCACAGGCCGTCGGCGCGCGTGGCGGCGCAGCTGTGACCGGGGCCGGTGGCGATGGCGACGACGCTGGTCAATCCGACGGCGCGCACCGGGCGGGGCTGGTCGGTGGTGGTGCCGTCGCCCAGCTGGCCCAGCGGGTTGCTGCCCCAGCACCAGACGGTCTGATCGTCTCGCAGGGCGCAGGCGTGCTGTCCGCCGGCGGACAGGGCCACCACGCCGGTCAACGCAAAGACCGTCACCGGGCCTGGCTGGGGCGTTCCCGTGCCGTCGCCCAGCTGGCCGGCGCTGTTGTCGCCCCAGCACTGCACGCCGCCCGCGGCCAGCAGCGCGCAGGAAAAATCGCTGCCGGCGGCGACGTCGACGGCGTCGGTGATCCCCGGAACGACGGCAGGCGTGCGCGTCGGCGCCAGGGGGCCGATGCCGCCCCAGCAGGCGACGGTTCCGTCGCGCGCGACGGCGCAGGTGTGCTGCTGGCCGGCGGCGACGGCCCTGGCCGCCGGGAGACTGGCCACGGCGACCGGCGCCGAGCGCGGTGTCAGCGTGCCGTCGCCCAGCTGCCCGTGATCGTTGCGCCCCCAGCACCCGACGCCACCGTCGGCCAGCAGCAGGCAGGCGTGCGCGGCGCCGACCCGCAGGGCGGTCAGTGGATTGCCGGGACAGGCGTTCCCCACGCATTGATCGCCCAGCGCGGCGCCGGCGTGCCGGCGATAGCGTCGTCCCGACGGACAGACGCTGTCGGCCAGGCTGCAGCGCCCGTTCGCTTCGCAGAATCCGGCGCCGCCGCAGTCGTCGGCGGTGTGGCAGATGAAGTCGCCCGGGCCCAGACAGCCGGGCGTCGTCGCGACGAACGCCAGCGCCACCACGAAGCTCAAGGTCCGCCGCGCGCCGGTCAAAACTGACCTTGCAGCAGCAGGCCGGAATATCCAGGCGAGACGGCGCCACCGATGATGGTCGCGCTGGACGTCGACGTCGACGTCGACGTCGATGTCGGCAGGCTGTGATAGCGATAGATGGCGGTGCCGGTCAGCAGCGCACCGGACGTCAGGCCGGCGACGCCGATGTTCCAGCGTCTTTCCATGGTGGCGCGCTGGCGGTTGTAGTCGTCATAGGTGGTCGCGTTGTTGCTGGCGGCCAGCGCGCCGATCAGAAAACCCGCGCCGACGCCCAGACCGACGACACCCGCGGCCAGCAGCGCGCCACCGACCGGATCGCGGTACCACGCCTGGGGTGGCGGCGGCGCGGGCGCCGGCGGGGCGTGGGGCTTCACCGACGACGAACCAGTCGAGGACGGCGCGGCGGGGCCGGCCGGCGGCGGCGTGGCCGTTGCCATCTGTTGCGCGCAGCGGGCCAGGCCGACCTGCGCGGCGGACGCCTGCAGCGCGGACGGCTGGGTGGCCAGGAAGCGTTGATACAGGGGGACGGCGCGCTGGCAATCGCCGGCCAGGCGCTGGGCT
>DATLVT010000962.1:0-4314 GCA_035577105.1 Polyangia bacterium | reverse complement strand
CGATTTCAAACCGATCGAGAACTTCCCGGCTCTGGTCGACGCCGAGATCGATCTGATGACGGCGGCCATGGCGTGCGGTCTGACCCGCGTCGCCACGTTCGCCATCGGTGACGGCGAGGACTACAACATCTACTTCCCCTGGCTGGGCATCACGCAGAAGGGAATCGAATTTCCCACCCGCCACAAGCACGACATCGCCCACCGCCCGGGCACGAACAACGTCGACAAGATCAACACCGAGAAGTGGTTCCACAGCAAGGTGGCCCGCCTCCTGGACAAGCTGAGCAGCGTGCCCGAGGGGAACGGCACCATGCTGGACAACACGGTGGTCCTCTTTCTCAACTCGCTGAACAGCGGCTTTGGCCACTCCGTTCTCAAGATGCCGATCGTCGTCGCCGCCGGCGCCAACATGGGCATCAAGACCGGGCGCCTCCTGGAGCTGAAGGCGGAGGCGCACAACAAGCTGCTGGCAGCGCTGGCAAATGCCGTCGGCGTCCCCATGGACGGGTGGGGCGACAGCCGCTTCACGGGCGTCACGCCCATAACGTAGGTCAGCCGCCGTGGTCGGGCGCCCCCTGCCGGGCGCCTTGCTTCACGGTTTGGTCTCGGGGACCAGCTCTCGGATCGTCTCCAGCAGCTTGCCCAGATTCAGCGGCTTGGTGAAGGCGCGGTGAAGACCCAGCGAGCTGATGTCTTGCTTGCTGAGCGATTCGCCCGTCACGGCGATGATGGGGATCTTGGGGAGCGTCGGCGTGAGCTTTTGCTGCGCACAGAATTCCAGCCCGTTCATGTGCGGCATGATCATGTCCAGCAAGATCACCGAGGGTAATCGCTGCGTCGCCACCTCCAGACGTTTCAATCCCTCGAGACCGTCGGCGGCGCATTCGACCTCGTACCCCTCGAAAGACAGGTACTCCGCCAGCGATCGACGAAGGGCAAAGTCGTCCTCGATGATGAGGATCAGCGGTCTCGGCTCCGCGACGTTTCGAACGCCTCCCGCCGGTGCCGAATCGATGGGCGGGGTCCGTTTAGAGTCGTCAGCCATCTTGTACAACATTCGAGAGACACTATAGGACCGGTTCGACAGCGATCAAGAGGGGTTGACCGTCTGTCCGCTCGCTCCAGATTTTCGGCATGGCACAACGAATTCGAGCATCGCAGGCACGCAAGGACTTCGCGGATGTTGTAGCCCGCGCCGGGCGTGGCCAGAGGATCAAGCTGACCCGATACGGAAAAACATTGGCTGTTCTTGTGGCCAAGAACGACCTCGAGGCTCTCGAGGACTGCGAAAACGATCGCCGCAAAACCGCGGGGAAACCCTGAAGACGGCCTTCACCTGAAAGCAGCAGAAGGCCGCGCGCGGAGCGGTCCGCCCGGTAGATCCTGGAAAGACCCAAACAGCCCGGTGCGGCGATTCCGGGGGACTGCAGCGGCGCCCGACGCTGGTGCCGATTCCGGAGATGCGCGCGTTCTGACCACTGCGCTCGCATCCCTGCTCGCCCGAATGCCGGATCGAAACGGTCCGCGCTGTTCGAACGAATCCTGAACGCCCGTCCGTCAACGATCGCCGGTGTCTTTAACACAGCGCTCACGCCCGCTGGTTGACGACGTCTTCCGCATGTGGTGAAAGTCCCGCCTCAACTTAATCGAGGTCAGGGACAAATGTTGCGGCGGGGACGATCGGGGAGCACCACGGCAAGGGCCGTGATCATCGGGGCAGTGGTGATGGCACTGGGAGGCGGCACCGGCTGCCAAGAGGGCGTCGGCGCCGGCGTCGGCGCCGGCGTCGGCACCGGCGCTGGCGACGGTGACGGACCGGCGGTGCAGGGCGCGCTGAGCACGGGCGTCGCCCCATCACCCAACCCGCCGGCGGGCCTGGCGGTGGCGGACGTGCCGCAGTTCGTGTCGGTCACCTTCGACGACAACTTCGGCCTGGCCGATCCGACGTCGGCGGGCGGTGCCGATTACGTCGTCGACACCTACAGGACCTTGAAGAACCCGGCCGGCCGGGGGAATGTCGCCACCTTCGACGGCACGCCGATCGCGTCGACGTTCTACAACACCAGCATCTACATCTCGGACAGCGACGATCCGATGCACAAGAACCGCGCCTCCTGGCAGCGCGCTCTGGACGCCGGTCACGAGATGGCCGACCACACCATCCATCACTATAACGGCGGCACCGCCGGCGATCCGGCCGGCGACGACTGCTGTCGTCCGCGACGGTTCTCGGTCGCCGAGTGGGTGGACGAGATCAAGGGCTGCAAGGACGCCATGACCGATCAGGCCGGCGGGCTGACCGGCCTGCTGCCGCCCGCGGTGGTGGGGTTTCGCACGCCGTTTCTCAGCTACAACGACGAACTCTTCTCGGCGCTGGTCGATCAAGGATTCCTCTATGACTCGACGGTGCCGAACTGTTTTGCCGACGGTGAAGACGGCACCAACTGCGCCTGGCCGTACACGCTGGACGCCGGAAGCGCCGACGCCCAGGTGCTGGCCAGCAAGTTTCCAGGGCTAGAGCCCATCGGCGCGCACGGCGGGCTGTGGGAGATGCCGACCACCACGATGATCATCCCGCCGGACAGCGTGGCCGACTCCTATGGTTTCACCGCCGGTCTACGCGATCGCATCGCGGCCCTGGGCGTGTTGCCTTATCCCAGCCTGTACGAACCGGCCACGGGAAAGCTGGCCGGTCTGGACTATACGATCCTGATCGATGCCATGCTGTCGCCCGAGGAGATGCTTGCGGTCTTGAAGTACACCCTGGACCTGCACCTGCAAGGAAACCGCTCGCCGCTGATCTTCATCGCCCATTCGTTCTTGTATGACTTCACCGGTTCGGACGAGGGCAAGCCCGACGATCAGCGCGACAACTACACCACGCCGTCGTCGGCGGTTCGCGACGCGCGCTGGAAAGCGATCGCGGACTTTCTCGCATACGCCGTCAGCAAGCCGGAGGTCCGGGTCCGTCCGGTCAGGGACATCGTGGCCTGGATGCAACAGCCGACCGCGCTGGCCCGGGCCGGTTCGACGGCAGGTTCCAGCGCCGGTGCCGGTGGATGCACGGTGGCTGGCGAGCTGTCGCAGGGGGGCGCGGGCAGCGGCGGCATGGCGACCCTGGCGCTGGCCCTGGCGGCCGCCTTCGCCGTCGGCCGCGCGCCACGGGCGAGAAACCGCCGCCTCAGGCCGCGCTGAGCACTTCGCGCACCTTCCGGTTCAGCGAATCCGGAGTGAAGGGCTTCTGGAGGAAGGCGATGCCGCTCTCCAGGACGCCGTGGCGGATCACGCTGTCGTCCGTGTATCCCGACATGAAGAGGATCCTCGTGTTTGGTCGAATGGCGGCGATGCGCTTGGCCAGCTCTGCGCCGCTCATCTGCGGCATCACCACGTCGGTCAGCATCAGATGGATGGCGCCGGGGTGCGTTTCGCAACACAGCAGTGCTTCGCCGCCGTCCTTGGCCGCGATCACGCGGTAACCGTTGCGCCTCAGGATGTCCTCCGCCACGACCCGGACCTGCTCCTGGTCCTCGACCAGCAGGATGGTCTCGGAACCGCCCACGCTGGGTATGAAATGGAACGTCTGCAGCGGATCGGCTTTGGCGTCGACACGCGGGAAGTACACCTTGAACGTGGTCCCCTTGCCGGGTTCGCTGTAGACCCACACGTTGCCGCCGCCCTGCTGGACGATTCCGAAGACGGTCGACAGACCAAGGCCCGTTCCCTTTCCCGGCCCCTTGGTGCTGAAGAAGGGCTCGAAGATCCGCGCTTGCGTCGCGCGATCCATGCCTGCGCCGGTATCGGAGACAGCCAGCATCACGTGCGGTCCGGGCGTGGAGCCCAGGTGCACGCTGGCATAACGGGCGTCCAGATCGATGTTGGCGGTCTCGATCGTCAGCTTCCCTCCCGTCGGCATCGCGTCGCGCGCATTGACGACCAGGTTCATGATGACCTGCTCGATGCTGCTGGGGTCCGCGTGGATGCGCCCCAGCTGGTCCGCGGGCGCGGAGGCGAGCTCGACGTCCTCGCCCAGGATGCGCCTCAGCATCCTGTCCATTCCGGAAAGGAGCTCGTTCAGATCCAGCACCTTCGGTTCGACCACCTGCTGCCGGCTGAACGCCAGCAGCTGGCGCGTCAGATCGGCGGCGCGCTGGGCGGCCTTGCGGATCTCCTCGACGTCGACGCGCGACGGATCGTCGGGACGAACATCGGCCAGCATCATGTCGCTGTAGCTGAGGATGACGGACAGCACGTTGTTGAAGTCGTGAGCGATGCCGCCGGCCAGCCGCCCCACCGCCTCCATCTTCTGGGCCTGAC
>DATLVT010000961.1:0-5366 GCA_035577105.1 Polyangia bacterium | reverse complement strand
CTCGTCGTCGACAACCAGTACTTGCGCCATGTTCATCCTCGCTGCGGATTGTGTGCGATCGGCGGCCGTCCCGGCAACGTCACCAGGAATGTGGCGCCTGCCCCTGGACGCCCGTCGCGACGCAGGGTCAGCGTGCCACCGTGTCTCTCCGCGATCCGGCGGGCGATGGCCAGGCCAAGGCCGGTGCCGCCCGATTTGGTGGTGAAGTACAGCTCGAAGATCCGATCGCCCACGTCGGGTGGCACGCCCGGACCGCGGTCCGAGATGGCGATCTTGACGCCGTCATCGTCGCCCGGCTGCGCGGCCACGGTGATCTCGCCTTCGCTCTGCGCCTGGGCGGCGTTCGAAAAAAGGTTGGCGAAGAGCTGCCGCAGCAGCGACGGGTCCGCGGTGATGGTGGGCAGCCCCAGCCCTTCGCAATGGACGTTGATGCGCGGGAACGCCGCCTCGGTGGCGCGCGCCGTCTCGCCCAGCAGCGCGCCCAGATCGGTGGGGCCCAGCGCCAGCGGTCGATCGGAGGCCAGGGTGAGGAGATCCTGGGTGAGGCCGCGCAGGCGCTCGACCTCGGCGGCGACGTCGTCCAGTGACTGGCGATCCCGTTCGGTCAGCGTGGCGCGGGAGCGCTCGCGCATCAGATCGACGGTGCCGCGAATGACGCCCAGCGGATTACGGATCTCGTGCGCGGCCATCGCGGCCAGACGCGACAGCAGCTCGCCGCGCGCGGCATGGCTGGCGGCCTGCTGGCGGCCCCGCTCCGCGCGCGTGAACCGCGCCGCCACCACCGCCAGGCCCAGCGCGGACAGCAGGGCCAGCAGCACAGCCACATTACGGGCCCGGGTGACACGCCCCTGGGCCGCCACGAACACCTCTCCCGCCTCCAGCACCAGGACGCTGCGCGCCGCGCCGCCGCCGCCCGGGCGACCGATCGGAAAATAGCCGGTCATCACCGTCAGGGCGCCCAGGGCGTACCCGGGGGCGACCTGGGCGCCGCCGGCCAGGGCGTCGCGCACGCGCCGGGCGTCGATGCGCAGCAGATCGGCGCGCCGCCCGGGCGAACCGCTGGCGTCGGCGATGATGCGCAGCTCGGGGCTGACCACGTAAGCTGCGTCCAGTTCGTTCGACCGCATGACCGCCTGCAAGCTGGCTGCGCTGGGCGCCGCCGGATCCAGCAGCGCCGCCGCTGATTCACCGGCGCCGATCAACCGTTCGTGCAAGACGCGATCGACGGCGCCGGCGGCGGCGCGATGCAAGGACAGCGTCGCCAGCAGAGCGCCCCCCAGGCCAAGGGCCGCCGCGATGACGGGGACAGCCACAGTGCCGGAGGGCAGCCCTTTCATGGTCGCCCCCGCTCCGGGGCGGTCGAGCGATGGGCATGAACCGCCGCCTCCAGCGCCTCCGCCCGGCGGTGTCGATCGCTGCGCAGGGCGGCCAGCGCGGCCGCCTCGTCGAAATAGGCGGCGGCCAGGGCAGGGCGCTCGGCCTTCAGCGCCGCCTGTCCCTTGGCATGGTACCAGTCGATGGCCGCTGTCGACGGAGACGCCGAGACCACGGCGCCCAGGTCGCGACGGATCTGGCGCGCCTGCGCGGCGATGCGCGGGCCGGGATCGTCTCCCACGGCGGCCAGCAGCCGATCAGCGCACAGGTAAAGTCGCGCTTCGTAGCAGGCCAGCGCCCGGTAGTAATCGAACAGACCGTCTCGCTCGCGCGGCGCCACGCTGTCGGCGCGGCTGAAGGCGACCAGGGCGTCCTCTGGTCGCTTCAGCTTGACCAGGGTGGACGCCACGTACCAGGCGGCGCCGGGATCGCCGCCGGCGGTCTTCTCGGCGGCGCGGAACTCGACCAGCGCCTCTGCATAGCGCTCGTCGCGGAAGAACTGCGCGCCGGCCAGCATGTGCCCGTCCGCCGGGGACGGCGTCCCCGCCGAAGGTTGATCATCGACAGAGACGGCCAGCGTCGGCGCCGACCACGCCAGACAGAGCACGGCCAGCCACCGCAGCCGCCTCATCCGGCGGCCGAGGGCTGATCAGTTCTGGTTGCCCTTTGGTCCCGGGTGGTCCGGGTTGCCCGCGGCGGCGCGTGCGGCACGGGCACGCGCCTGGCCGGCGGCGGCGCGCTCGTCGGCGTTCCCGCTGCGGGCCGCCGAGGCGGCGCTGCCCTGGGCTGACTTGTTGGCGACGTCGGCCCGCGCCGCGTGCGCGGCGTCGTCAGCCTGTCGCTGCGCTTCGTCCTTGGCTCGGCGGACGGCATCGCCCTTCTTGCGAAGGGCCGCGTCGGGCAGGGCGCGCTGGGCCGCTTCGGGCAGACCGTCGGGAAGTTTCGGGGGGTGGTCCGGGACATCAGCTCGTTCACTCAGAGAGGCATGCGCGGCGGCCTTGGCGGCGTGGACATGGGCAGCACCCTGGTCGGCGGCCGCTGCGGACGCCAGCATCGGCGCGGTCACCAGGGAAAAGCCGGCGACGAACAGCAGAGCAGAGTGGGTGTTGATGGGAAATTTCATTGACACGTTACCGTATGAATCTCGGCGTGAGCAAATCCTGAAGCCTGGTAAAGCAAGAGGCGGGCCCGCCCACGATCCAGCGACAAATGTGGGCAAAGCCGGTATTTGTGTTCCGGACTGGCCGGTTCAGTGTCCCAATTCGTCCAACCTCTGACCTGGAACCCTCGAAGGGGTCCAGACCTCCCGCGACAGGCCACGTCAAAGGGAGCCGAAAGTATAGGCGGCCCCCAGCGTGGCAGTGACTTTTGTGTACGAATAAGGGTCGGCGATGGTCGAGGACGCTTTGCGTCCAGTGACGGTGAGACGCGCCGTCCAGCCCAGGCTGACGTCCCATTCTCCCAGGGCGACGCCGTCGAGGAATCGATCCCGCCGATCACCACCCAGCACCGCGTCGGGCGCGCCATAACGCCGAAAGGTGAGGCCGGCCTCGGCGATGAAGCGCACCGTCGCGCCGGCGCTCAGCGCGGCTCGACAGGCCGGCCCGTGTTGCCAATAGCGAAGTGAGTCCAGGCGCGCCTCGTCATGAGCGCCCTGGTACCCGCAAGCCGACGTCAGGCCGGGGGCCAGGCGAAGGGCGGCCTCCACGGTGGCGGACAGCCGCAGGCCGGAGTAGCCGGCCGTCTGCTCCTGCAGGTAGGAATCGAATCGGGCAGACGCGCTGGCGGCCAGGGTGACGGAATTCAGATTCAGGTGGCCGTCGAGCGCCAGGCGATGCGCCGACAGATAGCTGGCGCCGCCCAGAAGAAAAAAGTCGTAGGTGTATTCGGCGGCGGCGAAGGTCCCGCTCTGCCCCTGACGCCATCCAAGCGCGCCGCCCGCCGTGCCAAGGTCATAAGCATCCAGCTGGAACTGCTTGCGGTACTGGCCGGCGGCGCGCGCGTACGGTCCGCTTCGCCCCAGCGGCCGCCAGAAGACGCCGGCGGTCTCGCTGATTGCACCATCCCGGCTGCTGGGCACGCTGGGGCTGCCATCGGGGGTCAACGCCACGTTGGAATCAAACCCGACCTCGGACAGCAGTGATGCCACCAGGCGCCCATCCCGGCGAGCGGCGCTCAGGATCTCGGTGGCCGCCTCGCGCAGGTTTCGGTTGTCAGACACGGCCGCGGCCCCCAGCAGCTCGGCGGCGCGCGCCTTGTCGTCGGAGCGAAGCGCGATGAGTCCCAGAAAAAATCGCGCCGATGCCGCCAGGGCGTCGTCGGCCGCCGCCTCTCGCAGCAGCGCCTGGGCCCGATCGTCCTCGCCCAGATCGAACAGGCACACGCCCTCCAGCAGCGCGGCGGCGGTGTCGTGCTCGGCGATGCGCACCGCCTCGAAGGCAGCAGCCGCCTGCCGGCGCTGGCCCCGCTCCATGAGGCTCAGCGCCTCGGCGAACCGGTCCGTCGCCGCGCCCTGGCCCGCCCGCGCTTCGTGGCACAGACGATTCAGCGCCTTTCGCGCGCGCGCGTTGCCGGGATCGTGGCGCAGAGCGGTCTGGTAGGCGATGGTGGCTGTCTCGTGGGCACCGCCGGCCAGCTCTTCGTCGCCGATGGCCAGGTACATGGCCGACTGACCGTGGTTGGTCGGCCCGACGCCGACGACCGAGGCGCAGGGATCGACCGGGCCTGACCACAGCAAGGCGATGACGGTCGCCAGGATCACCGGCCGCGCCTCGCCGGTGTCGGTTCGAGGAAGTCCTTGGGATTGATGATGATCGGCCGCAGTGTAGGTTGGGGCGTCCGGGCAGACAAGCCGCACCGCCGAGGGTGCACGGAAAGGGACACAGGCCTGGACGAATCGGGACGATCGTCGCTGATCGTCGCCTTTTCACGAAAGATTTTCGGCGGTCTGTCGATTGCACCTTCCTCACCTCATGAGGAGCCCGACGATGCGCTGCCCGGATAGTCGTTTTCTCGGTTGGTCCCTGTTACTGGCCCTTGCCGGCGGCGTCGCTGCCGCGGGTTGCGGCGGTGGCGGCACCATCTCCGTCGACTCCAGCGTCGGGCGAGGCGATACCGGCGCTACCGGCAATGGGGGCACCGGGGCGACGACGGGCAACGGAACGGGAGGCGGGGGCAGCGGGGTCTCCGACGCCAGTGGCACGGACGGCGCGGGCGGTGGCAAGATCCCCGTCGGCAGCACCCAATGCAGCGACGGCATCGACAACGACGGCGACGGCCTGATCGACTACAACGATCCCGAGTGCACGGGGCCTCTCGACAACGACGAGGGTTCGTTCGCCACCGGCATCCCCGGCGACAACGTCGATGCCTGCAAGCAGGACTGCTTCTTTGACGGCAACTCGGGCATGGGAGACGACGGCTGCGAGTGGCAGCTCAAGTGCGATCCGCTGAACGTGGGCGCCACCGCCGAAAACAAGTGCCCTTACGACGCCGCCTACGCCAAGCAGCACGCCAGCGAATGCTCGGTCAGCGCTTCGCAGTCCGATCGCTGCATCAAGAACTGCCGCCCGCTGGTTCCGAACGGCTGTGACTGCTTCGGGTGCTGCCTGATTCCCGGCGCGCCCAATGCCATCCGCCTGTCCGCCACCTGCTCGGCCAAGGATTTCGGGGACCCGACCAAGTGTCAGCCCTGCACCCAGGTCAGCCAGTGCAACAACCCATGCGACCACTGCGAGCTGTGCATGGGCAAGACCACGCTGCCCGCCGACTGCGTGATGACCCCTGACGGCGGCACGCCGCCCCCGGACGGCTCCGTCATCGTCCCCGTGCCCGACTGCGGAAACTTCATGGCCTGCGCCCACAACCAGGCGGGCGCCATCGACCCGGTCACCGCCTGCCCCGCGAACTACGGCTGCCAGCAAGGCTGCTGCATCCCGACCGTGATCATTCCCTGACGCTCGCTGCGCTCGCTGCGTGGAAGGGTGGCCCCT
>DATLVT010000960.1:0-2477 GCA_035577105.1 Polyangia bacterium | reverse complement strand
CGCAGGGCAGGTCGACGGTGCGCGGACCAGCCACGTCGATCAGATCGGTGGGCGTCAGCCCAGCCGCGGCGTCATCATTCTGCAACGTGAACGCCGCCACCACGGCCGGCACATCCACCGGTGAGCCGGGGCAATCGCAGGGTGCTGCCACCGTCACCGCCTCGCGGATCGTTCCCCGCGACGCCGTCACGCCGATGGCGCTGTGGCCCGCCGGCTGGTGCAGCGCGCCGCCCACCTTGATGTTCAGCGCGGTGACGTTGCCGTCGGTGTACAGCTCGCCGCCGATGGTCTCCAGAATTTCGCCCTGCATGCCGCCACCCACGTGCATGTCTTTGCCGACGTCGGTCGTGGACAATATCACCTGGTTCAGGGCTGGCGACCCGACCGGCCGGCCGGCGATCCAGAAGCTGCCCCCGATGTGATAGGGCTGCATGGCAGCCAGCACATAGCCGTCGATGCCGACCGAGGCGCTGGCCGTGCTTTGACCGGTGGTCGAATCGAACGAATCGGTGGTCAAGGTGCCTGGCCAGCTGAGATCGCTGCAGGAACACAGGGCGAACCGAAAGGCTTGCTGGGCCAGCGCGTGCGTACAGCGCGGCTGGCCCCCCCGGGCCGGGACCAGCCGCGGGTTGGTCGGATCGCCGCACATCGCCACCGGCGCCTCTTCGCTGTTTCCATCGGCGCCGGCGGTGTCGGCGCCGCCGGCGGTGTCGGCGGTGTCCAAGCCGGCGTCGCCGGGTGCGTCGCCGTCGCTGATCAGACCGTCGTTGGCCACGCCGTCCGCGGGCGCGCCGCCGCCATCCACCAATCCCCCCAGCACCAGCTTGCCGCCGCCGCACGAAGCCAACGCCGGCGCCAGCAGCGCCACAAGGACAGCGGACAGCGATCGACAGACCAGCATCGTCACAACACCGAGAGCGCCAGCGCCAGACCGGGACGCACGCCGTACAACGACAGGATTTCTTGCTCGCCTTGCGCTCCCTCGAACACCAGCCGCGTGCCGCTGGGATCGATGTCGGCGACGAACGACGCATGAACAGCGGTCGACGCGCTGGTGCGCCAGCGCAGGCCGACCATCAGGCGGCCAAGCCCGACCTGGAATGATCGATCATGCGCCACCCAGACGTCGGTCTGGCTGGCCGGCGCCTGCGCCTTCACGTTGATGAAGTCCAGGCCCAGGCCCGCGCCCACCTCCAGGGCCAGCCGCTCGCGCAGGTGAACCTCGGCTCCGGCCATCAGGCGCAACACGGTCGAGTCGAGACGAAAGCCCAGCGGAGGCCCTGATTCCTCGACGGGAAACCGATATTGTCCCGACAACCACAGCGCCGGACGCACGCGCGCGGTGCCCAGCGCCAGCGCGCCGTACAGCGACGGTCCATGCACGAGAGGTCGCGCCGCCGAGTAGAGATCGACTTCATACGTGAGACCCAGGCGGGCGGCGATCCTGGGCACCGCGGGTGACGTCGGTGCAGGCGGCGCTCGCATCACCACCGCCGCAGCCGGCGGCGCCGCTGGGGGCGGCTTCGGCGCCTGGTCGCGTTGCGCCTGATCCAGCGCCGACTGGAAGGCGGCCATCGGTTCGCTGGCGGCGGCGAACGAGCCGGCCAGCAGCGCTTCCACCGACGTGGAGACCATCCGGCCCACGGTCTCGCGCACCACGTCGGGGTTCGCCGTGCGGGTCACGTTCCGCACCGAGATTCGCTGCCAGTCGCCATCCACTACATAGACCGTGGCGCGCTGGGGTTCCGACAGATCGACGAAGGCTCGTCCCAGGACGGGCCGGGTCAGAGCCGATCCAGGGGCGCGCACCATGTTTCCCGGATCGATTCGTGCCACCACCACCGTCGCCAGCGACACCGGTTGCCCGGAGATAGCGTCACGCAGCACCGCCTCGAAGGCCTCCGCCTCGTCGGGGCGGGCGGCGATGTCGACAGCGAAGATCGGCGGATTGTCTGGCGGGTTGTCGGCGGCGCTGGCGCCGGCCGTGGAAACGCGCAGGCCCACCACGGCCAGCGCGGCCAGGCAGGAGCCAACCCTTCGCCGACGGGGCCGCGGGTTCACCTGAGCGTCTTCATGCGGGTGCGGGCCTGATCGGCGTAAAGTGAGTCAGGAAAGGCGGCCAGCAGATCTTGCCAGGCCGCGGTCTCCTCGGCGGATCGGTGCAGGCGGCCCAGCGCCAGCGCGCGGCCGATGACAGCGTCCTCTTGCAGCGCGCCGTGCGGGGCGGCGGCCAGATAACTGTCGAACGCCGAAAGCGCCAACACCGGGCTGGAGAGACGGTCCAGGTAGATCCGGCCCGCCAGAACCCGCGCGGCCAGCTCCTCGCTGCTGCCCGGGCAGATTCCGCGCAGCGTCTGATAGGACATGGCCGCTTCGGCCGCGGCGCCCGCGCGGCGCAGCTGGCCGGCCTTGCGGAACTCGTCGGCGCAGCGGCTGCTGGTGCTGTTGGCGGCGATCGAACGCCGGTGGGCGGCACG
>DATLVT010000959.1:0-2245 GCA_035577105.1 Polyangia bacterium | reverse complement strand
GGCTTTGGGTGGCTGGCCCGGCTCCGCTTCCAGTAGCATGATGTTGTCGCTCTTGAGGTCACGGTGGATCACGCCGGCCGCGTGGGCGGCGTCCAATCCAGCGGCGATCTGCAAGGCTACGGCCTCTGCCTCGACCGCGGCGAGGCGACCGCGACGACGAATCCTTTGCCCCAGCGTTTCACCGCGGAGCAGTTCCATCGTCAAGAAGGTGGTCTCCGGAACCTGATGATGGTGACCCACATCGAATATTCGGCAGACGTTTGGGTGCGTGACCCGCCGGGCGATCTGCACCTCTCGCTTCAGCCGAGCCGCGGCCTGGGGATCGTCTGAAATGGAGGCGGCGATTGTCTTCAGGGCGATGTGATCGCCGAGCTCCCGGTCTTCAGCCTCGTAAACTTCGCCCATACCTCCGTGGGCCAGAAAGCGCACGATTCGATAGCGGCCACCGACCACCTCGTCGGAGCGAAACGTGCAAACGTTCGTGGGGCCTTGCGCCCGGCCGCTGAGGACGTCTTCCCCGACGACATCGGCAGCGACGAAACTGCAGATGTCGCAAACTTCCAGATGGCTTTGGCAAGCCTGCTTACGTTCTAAAGGGAGCTCACCGTTGAGGAACTCCAGGATCTCGTTTTCGCCTATGCACTGAGTCGGTGATGTCATTCCGAGCCGCCTCGACGGTGAACGTTCCGGACCCAGATGGTTTGTGTTAATAGCACAGATCATCTTGGAGTCGGATGCTGCCGGTCGGCAGGCCTTTCAGGAAGGACGCGCCTCGTGGCCTGAGGTCATAGTGGACTTCGATGCGTACGCCGCGCACCTGGTCCGACTGGGCCTGTCAACTGCGGCTGTCGCCACCTATGCGGCGGATATTTATCTGGCGTTCGCTTGTGCGCAAGGGAATGCACGCGCCATCGAGATCTTCGAGAAGGTGTTTCTGGCCCGAACCTCTGAATATATTGTCCGGTTTCGCCGCGATCGGGATTTCGAGGAGGAGGTGGGCCAGCTGGTCAGGGAAAAGCTGCTGATCCAGCCGGAGGCAAAGATCGCCACCTATGCAGCAACGGGTCCTCTGATCGCATGGACCCGAATGGTGGTGGTGAGGGTGGCCCTCGACCTCACGCGCAGTGATGATCGCTGGCGCACCCTTGAGACCCGCCTGGCAGCCGACGTCCTTTCAGGCGATGACACGCCCGAACTGCGGTTGCTCAGGGAGAGATACCTCCCCACCGTCGAGAAGGCCTTGCGGTCGGCGTTACATGACCTCTCCGCCCGCGACCAGGGACTGCTCAGGATCTATTTCGTTGACGGATTCTCGATCGATCGAATCGCCGCCGTTCACAAGGTTCACCGAGGAACGGCCGCCCGATGGATCGTCGCCATCCGCAATCGCGTCCTCGACGAGGTCCGCCGGGCGGTGGGACTCAATACCGGGCTGACGCCGCCGGAGGTCGACAGCATCTGGCGCCTCTTGCGCGACGACATTCATCTGAGCCTCTCGAAGGTGCTGGCCGGGAAGGAAGTCGGCGGCTCGAATGTGCATTACCATGGCCAGATTCCTGGCCATAAAGACTGATCACCCTACCCGCTTGCTTGGAAGGAATCAGACAAGATCCTCACTGGGTGGACAAGCACTCAACGACGTTCAACCCAGCCGGCTCGCAATGCGCCTGCCGCTGAGCCGCGATGCAAATCGCGTCGGCAGCTCCCGCCTTGGTCGTGTCGCAGATGAAGGTCAGCGGTGTCCCAGGTGTTACAAATCGTGTACGCAAGGCCTTGAGCGCTCCGGGACCACTGACGGGCTGTCCCACGTCGACGCTGTTGCTGGCCCCCGCCGAACCAGGAATCAAGGTCGGCCTGCAGCCAGAATAGATGAAAGCGAGGGACGGCGTGATATAGACCGGCCGAGCCCGCTCCAGGAGCCGCGCATTCACCCTCTCCCGACAGTTCATGCTGTGAAGACCAGGGGCATAGCGACTGGGCACGAAACCACCCAGCGGAAAAGCGACCGCCCAAACGAACGAGCAGATCGCGGGGACCGCCAAGGTCACCACACTCCAGGTTACCAGCGGACGAGAAACGACGAACCGGCTGGCCAGGTACACGGTCATCAGCGGAAAAAGGACACTGGCGAAGGTCATGAAACGGTGTCCCTCGCCAGGCGAATTTAACACCTCCACACAACAGAGGAAGAACAGCGACACCGCCAGCGACGTCAAAAGAAAACCACGCCAGACGGAGACATCCG
>DATLVT010000958.1:0-4336 GCA_035577105.1 Polyangia bacterium | reverse complement strand
CCGCATGGTGCCGATCTCGATTGCGGCGTCGGTGCGGCGGCGTGTGAACTTTATCGCGTTACCCAGGAGATTCATCCACACCTGTTTCAACAGAGCGGGATCTGCCTGAACGGTTCCGAGCGAGTGTACCGCGAACTGGATCGAGCGCTCCTTGATTTCCGGCTGCAGTTCTTCCAGATAGCCGCGCACGCAGTGGTCGAGGTCGATACGTTTTGTGTGCAGCGCCTGTCGACCGAGGCGAGAGAATGCCAGCAAATCTTCGATCAGCTGTCCCATGAACTGGGTGCGCCCACGGATGATGCCGAGCAGTCGACGGGCCTCGACGTCCATGGTCTCGCCGTACTGCTCCTCCAGCGCCTGCGAGAAGCCGTCCACCGCGCGCAGCGGCGCGCGCAAGTCATGCGAGACGGAATAGGAGAATGATTCGAGGTCCTGATTGGCAGCGGCCAGTTGGTCACTTTTGCCCCGTTCGCGTTCGTGCGCTTCCGCCAGCTTTGCGTAGAGAAAGCCATTTTCGAGCAGCAGCACGATCAGGACAAAGCTGGCCGCCATCAATCCGTAGATGCGACCCGCGTAGAAACCCAGGTCGAATCGCCCGCCATTGAGCACCGCCGAGAGCGCGACGTCAAAGAGCCAGGCGCACATCACGACCATCAGCCATACGTCGATGACGGAATGCGGCCGCGTACGCCACAGCGTAACCAGAGCGATCAAGCTCAGGCTCCACACGCTCGAGACGACGAACACCATGGCCGGTGTGTAGCGATGACCGTCCATGATCACCGGCAGCAATCGCTGCCCTTTCGTCGTCCAGAAGGTGATGACGGCTGCGCCGAGGAACACGGCCGCCAGGCTCCCGAAAATCGCCCGCCGTAGGTGTAAGGGTGTCTGCGAGGCCTTGTCGTGCGGTCTATCCTTGAGGCGTGCATAGGCAATAACGAATACGGGAAACCCGCCGTGCCAGAACATGTAAAGCCAGGCGGTGGTCTGCATCCCGGCGCCCAGAAGACCGTTCTGGGCGAAAAGTCCGGGGAACGTCAGCGCATGCACGACCGCGATCAAGGCGGTGAAGAGATAGCCGCTGGCCAAGATCCGCAGCGCCGGTGCCCGCAAGATGTTGAACTGCCCGAACAGCAGTACCGCGGTGATCAGGTCGTTGACGACGAGAGCGGATTCATATGCAGGGATGAAGGCCGCGATCGGAAGTAGCGCCACCTTCGCGAACGGCACCGCCCCGAGAAACAGCGCGAACGATATGAAGACCACGGTCGCCGCGAGCCGGCGTTGATTCCGTTCCGCCACCGCGGTTGAGAGAAATACCGAACGTCCTTCGGTTGGTTCCTGTTCCATGACTTAGACTCCGGCCTGTCTGGGCGTCTGGGATGCGCGGTCGGCAACGGTCGGCTGTGGTGGTCCAGTCGCGCGCCGGTTTCATGGTCGCCCGCCACGGCGCAGGGACGTCAGTCGGTTCGCTTCGAGACTCATCACTGTCGTCGATTCTATACCCGCGTCGTCAGTTCCCCGTGCGCGGGAGGTTCGAATCCTCTCGCCCCGACCCCCGGAGGGTTCCCGAACAGGCCCGCGACGGGCAAATCGCTCATCCCCATCCGCGTTCGCCTTGCCGATCGGCCGCCCGCTCGCTAAATCCAGCGCATGGCGAAAACGATCATGGTCTGCGGTTACGGTCCGGGGATCTCGAAGGCGGTGGCGGAGACGTTCGGCCCGGAGGGGTTCTCCGTGGCCCTGGTGGGGCGCAGCGCGGACAAGCTCGCCGCCGGCGTCAAGGCGCTGGAAGCCAAAGGGGTCAAGGCGGTCGCGGTCACGGCCGACTTGGGCGATCCGATGTCCGCGCGCGACGCTGTCAAGAAGGCCCGGGCCGCCCTGGGCCCCGTCACGGTCGTGCAGTGGAGTGCTTACGACGGCGGCGCCGGGGATCTGACCACCGCCGAGCCGGCAGCGATCCGGCGCGCGCTCGACGTCGGAATCACCGGTTTTCTGGCGGCGGTCCAGGAGGCGCTGCCTGATCTGCGCAAGGAGAAGGGCGCGGCCGTCCTGGTGACCAACGGTGGGCTCGGCTACATCGACGCGAAGGTCGACGCTGGTGGGGTCCAGTGGAACGCGATGGGTCTCTCTGTCGTCAACGCTGCCAAGAACAAGCTGGCCGGCTTGCTGTCGCAGAAGCTCGCGCCCGACAACATCTACGTCGGTCAACTCACGGTGCTGGGCGCCGTCAAGGGCGGTCCCTTCGACGATGGCCGCGCCACGCTTGAACCGGCCACCGTGGCCGGAAAGTTCTGGGACCTCTACAAGGGGCGCAGCGAGGTAAGGGCCGAGATCGGATAGACGAATAAACCCGCCCCTGGACCGGCGAGACGACGCCGGCGCGGACTAATTGGCGACGAAGGTCAGGTACTCGATGTTGATGTCGGGGGTTTCGAACTTCATGGTCAGGACGTGCGTGCCGGCGGTGAGATCCAGGGCGGCGATGTTGTCGACGAAACGCCAGGCGTTCAAAGAATGCGTCCAGGGCAACGCCCGCGGACCGGTGGTGGTGCCGTCTTCCAGGGTGAAGGTGACGCGCGCCCCGTCGCTGAGGGTGGCCATCAACGCCGAGATCGTATAGTGCCCGGTCGCGGTGACGTTCACGGTGTAGTTGATCCACTCGCCAGCGACCGTCCAGCCGACGTACAGCTGACCCGCCTGCAGCGGCGAGCTGTCGACGTATTTGTCTGTCATGGCGCGGGTTGATCCCAGGTCGACGCCTTCGGTGGTGCGAAACGTTGCTTCGGGCACCATTGCATTGGCGGCGCGCGCTTGGTCCGCGCCGGTGTTGTTCGGGTCGCTGTCGTGGTAGGCGACGCCTTCGCCTCCCTGATCATAGAACGCCGCCTGGAGCATTCCTGGGATGACTTGCGCGACGTCATTCCAGGGGCGGCTCTGCGGCATCGTGGTCGGCGCGTCGGCGCCAGCATCAACGGACGGCTCGACGACAGGCGGCATCTCGGAAGTCTCTGGCGCTACCTCTGTCGGCAGGGCGTCGAGGAGGTCGCCCGCGCCGCCCCCATCGCCGCCTTCGATGCCCCCGCTCGCGGCGCCGCCCGAGCCCAGACCGCCGCTCGGGTCGCCCCCACCACCACTGGCGCCGCCGCCGGACCCAGCGTCGCTGTCGACCACGATGACGCCTTCGTCTTTTTGACAGCCCATCAGGCCCACGATGGTGGCGGCCGGGACGGCCAGCGACCAAAGGGTCAACGCCATGAGCAATCGAGAACCAGAGCCATGCGTGCGCGTCATCGGCGATCTCCTCCGGGCGGAACGGTGGCAAGGGCGATTGTGATGGAGCACAGGCATAGCAGGCATTGGGCGCGCCGAACACACCCAGTCTTCGCGAAACCAAAAGATCACGTCTGAGGCGACGGCGCTGACCGTGAACGCCTTTTCATGCGACAACGACCGGCCGGTTGTGTCACCAAGCTGGACGCCTCCCGATCATGAACCGAACCGCGATCATTGCCTCCGTACTCCTCGCGACCGCCCAGCTCGCCTGTGGCACCTCGGCGCCGGACGGAAAGGCCGCCGACGCATCCGCGGCGGACGTCCCCCCGGATCCGGTCTGCACTGCCTATTGCGACCA
This sequence comes from Polyangia bacterium, assembly GCA_035577105.1. GTDB lineage: Bacteria > Myxococcota_A > Polyangia > Fen-1088 > Fen-1088 > DATKEU01. Next base: position 702 of record DATLVT010000958.1, on the reverse strand, counting down.
CGCGGTGGCCGGCTGTGCGGTCGACGACCATCAATGCCTTGGCACCTGCCAGACATCTCTCGGGGGCAGATGTGGCGACCTGTGGCGAACGGTTTATCAGTGCGGCGCAGGGACGACGCTCACCTGCAACGACGCCGGTGCTCATCCCTTCGAATGCCTGGGAGAGTTGAGCAGCGTTGCCTACTGCATCGAACGTCGCGACGCCGCCACCAGCCCAGATGGCTCGCTCAAGGCAAGCAGTTGATGCGCAGCTCGCCCACCTGCCACCAGTTGGTCGTGCGGGATGTCCCGGTCTGATTGATCTTGATGGCGCGGACGGTTTGCGCGGCGAACCGGATGACCGTGGTGTTGTTCGTGCCGCTGCCGGTGGCAAACGGTCCGGTGAACGTCGTGCCGTCCTGCGAGCCATAGACCGCGTAGGCGCCCGGAAAGTCGCCGGGGTAGGCCATGGTGTTGTCGAGCGTGATGGTGTCAATGTGCACGGAGCCGCCAAAATCGACCTTGTACCAATCGGTCCCGTCCTGTAGCCGTCCGTTTCCCCAGCGCGTGGTGAGGTTGCCATCGATGCCGGCCGAAGGAGGCGCGACGTTCGCCGACGCGGACGCGGAGGCCTTCCACTTGCTGTTCAGACAAAAGGTCGCTCCGACCTCTGGTTGCGCTTCCACATGGTCCGCGTCGACGGTCGACGGGGCGTCCATGCGC
>DATLVT010000957.1:0-5008 GCA_035577105.1 Polyangia bacterium | reverse complement strand
ATCATCCGTATCCCGTGTTCTTCGGCGCCAACGGATGCGGACCGATGCCGCCCCTGCAAGGCGCGGCTTTCAGCGTCCCGGGTGAAGACGGCGCCATCAAGGTCGGTCTGCAGCAGGTCAGCTTGGCCAGTGTCGGCTCGTGCTTCGCGGACGGTGGCATCAGGTGCTCGCCCGACATCAAGAACGTGGCCACCTGTGTGAACGGGCCAGAGATTCCCTACTTCAGGGCCGTGCAGAACTGGGTGGAGTCGAATTTTTGCGTCGATCTCGGCACCGAGTTTGCCGGCGGCGGCAGCAGCGGCGCATGGGAAGCCCTGCTGGCCGGGTGCGCGTCGGCGAATACTCTGCGAGGCGTCTACTCGCTGGCGGGTGGCTTGCGCCTTCATCGAAACCCGTGCAATGGCCCCACCGCCACATTCATGATCGTGTCGGACCTAGACAAGAACAACCCCGTCGGACCCCTTCCCCAGCTCTTCACCATCGAGGACACTTATGGTTCGGCGCCGGCGCGCGACGAGATCTTGAAAAGAAATGGCTGCGTCGGAACAGCCACCGCGCCCTACGACCCCAAGTATCCTGCCTGCGTGAAGTACACCGGCTGCCCCCCGACGTATCCCGTCGTCTGGTGCGAATTTGCTGGCGGGTCCCACGACAATCCCAACTACAACAACGTCAACTACCTGAACGCCGTGGCGCCGTTTCTGTTCGGGCTGCCGCCAGCGCCCTGAAATGGGCGGCCTGCGCCGGGCAGCAAAAGAGTCACTGCAACCAGACACGGATTGTGACCCGGGCGGGAATAGCTTGAGATCAAGGTGGCAGCTGGACGCGGCGAGGAGGACGTTATCGCCAGGTGGTCCCATCCAAAGGCCTGAGCTGGATCGACTGTTCGGGGCCATCGTGCCAAAGCGGGTCCCAGTCCTCGGGTTGTCTGTGGAAAAGGAAGCACCCGGCAGCGCGCCGGACGGCGATCAGTTTGGCCACCACGATCCGCTGGCGGCTCTGGTCGACAGCGCCAATGCCGGCGATCGCGCTTCGTTCCGCAAGCTTCTCGAGGCCGTCGCTCCGGCTGTTCACCGCACGGTGTCCCTGGTCCTGGGCCACCTTCACCCCGACGTTCCTGACGTGGAACAGGAATGCATGATGGCGTTGCGAACCGCCTTTCGCACCTTTCGCGGGGAATCGTCGGTGACCCAGTTTGTCAGGCAGGTGGCCCTGCGTCGCGCCGTGAGCGCGCGCCGCCAGCGGCAATTGCACGAGCGTCACATAGACAGGCTGCGCAGAGAGCTGCGGGACGACGCCGAGGTGGACCCCTCTGGTGATCCGCTGCTTCGGGCGCACCGGGCCGCTGCCTTCCAGGCCTTGCTGGAAGGTCTGCCCCGGTCGCAAGCCGAGACCTTTCGGATGCGGGTGGTGATGGACTACACCCTGCCCCAGGTGGCGCGCGCCACAGGTGTCCCGGTGAACACGGTGCGCAGCCGCATTCGCCTGGCCACCGAAAAGCTTCGGCAACGGATTGAAGCCGAGCCGACACTCTACGAAAACCTGATCGAGGGTGACTGACCCGCGATTCAGCCCACGCCCAAGAAGAAGCTCAGTTCTTGAGAGATGAGCGCGAGCTCGTCGTGAGGACCGGCCGCCAGCGCGTTGACGGTGTGCAAGACAGTCTTCCCAGATACGGAAGAGTCAGAGCATCCGGTCCTGCGTAGAGTATCGACGAGGACACGAGATGGACAATGACACGGACCTTGATCGCCGGCGATTCCTCACCGCCGCAGCCACCACCACGGTGATCGCTGCCTGCAGCTCTCCCCGTTTCCCTCAAGCCGCATCGGGCAACGCGCGGTCGCTGGATTCGTTCGGCTCGATAAAACAGATCGAGGCGGGGCTGGTCAATATTGGATATGCAGAAGCCGGCCCCGCCGACGCTCCCTCTGTCATCCTCCTTCACGGTTGGCCGTATGACATCCATAGTTACGTCGACGTCGTACCGCTGCTGTCATCGGCAGGCTATCGCGTGCTGGTCCCGTACTTGCGCGGATACGGCTCGACACGCTTTCTGTCGGATGGGACGTTCCGGAACGCCCAGCAATCGGCGGTGGCGCTGGACATCGTGGCAATGATGAATGCGCTCAAGATCGACAAGGCCATCATCGCAGGTTTCGATTGGGGAGCGCGAACGACCGATGTCATCGCGGCCCTTTGGCCAGAGCGCTGCCAGGCCATCGTCGCGGTGAGCGGCTATTTGATCACGAACGTCGAGGCGAACCAAAAGCCGCTGCCGCCGATCGCCGAGTACAGCTGGTGGTACCAATATTACTTCGCCACGGAGCGCGGCCGGATCGGCTACGCCGCAAACCGACACGACTTTAACAAACTGATGTGGAAGATCGCCTCGCCCAAATGGAACTTTGACGACGCCACCTTCGATCGAAGTGCGGCGTCGTTCGACAATCCTGACCACGTCGCCATCGTGATCCACAATTACCGGTGGCGGCTCGGGCTCGCCAAGGGCGAGGCGCAATACGACGCGCTCGAGCAGAAGCTGTTCTCGCGTCCGGCCATCGCGGTTCCAGCCATCACCATCGCCAGTGACTTCGACGGTCCCGCGGCAGACGGAAGGGCGTATGCGGGTAAATTCGCGGGAAAATATTCGCACCGAATCTTGAAGGGCATCGGTCACAATGTTCCCCAGGAGGCGCCAGCGGAGTTTGCCAGAGCCGTCCTGGATGTCGCCGGCTATACGAAGTGAGTCGTGAAGGCAGGTTTCCTGCTGGTACGCCGGGGCAGCACCCGGCTTGCGATGTTCGCCCGCGCTAAACCAGCAGGGACGAAATACCAGAGCTGACCTGCCCCTCCGCCATTCCCCAGGGCCCCTCGGGTCTCCCCAGCATCGTCAACAGCGTATAGGGCACCTTGGTCACGTTCTCGCCGTTGGGCGCGCCGGTCGTTCCCGGGGCGACGTTGACCATGCGGAGATGCTGGTCGCCTTTCAGAAGGCCGCGCGCCTTGCCCGCGACCAGGACCGGATAGTCGTTGGCCCCGTGCGAAAGCGATTCTCCCGTGCACGAGGTGGCGTATACGACCGAGTTGTCGAGCAAGTTGCCGGCGCCGTCGGCGCTGTTCGTCATCCGTGTCAGCAGATCGTTGAAATTGGTCATGGCGTACTTCACGCCGACCAGGAAACCGGCATCCGCGGCGGAGCGCCCGGCCGGAAGCTTGCGGTGTCCGTAATCCTCATGGAACGTCGCGGGCACCAGTCCGGCGTCGGCATAATTGCCGTGGCAGGCCGCGCAGGTGAACATATAGGAAAAGACGCGGGTCAGATCCGTCGCCAGCGCGAAGACAATCAGATCGGACATCGCCTGGGCGCGCGACGTGTTGATCGCGCCAACCGGACCCAACTTTGGATAGGCCATCGTCGGATCGACCAGCTTGGCGCCGGTGCCGGTCTGACTGGGCTTCATGGTCGACAGGATGGCCAGCTGATTTTCAATCTGGTTCACACCGTCCAGGTGCTGGTCAAGGCGGACCTGGTCGACCTTGCCCAGGCGGACCCGCAAAGAGGCGGCGGCGTCCTTGACCGCATCGAGCACCCGCTTGCGATGGGCAAGCTCGGGGTCCGGGCCCGCCGGCGTCACCGTACCGCCGGACGTCTTGCCGCCTCCATACATGACCAGCTGCTTGAAGACGTCTGCCGGGTCGTAGTTCGGAGGATTCGACGCGTTCGGGCCGCGGAACGAGATTCGCAGATCAAGAGCCCCCGCTCCGGAGGTGTTCGAGATCCCGACGTGCAGTCCATTTCCCAGCGCAGGCATGGCCCCCTTGTTGAGGATCGGAACCAGCACCTGATCGATGGAGGGCAGCTTCACATCCTGGGCGGAGGTCGCGCCGGTCAGAGCGGCGGCGGGCCGCGCCTTGTGCGCGGCGATGTCGGGGATCTTGTTGGTCAGGCCGGTGATGACCTGCAGATAGGACTTGCTGGGCAGCAGGGGCATGAGGGCGGGGCTGAGCGTCCACGCGCTGCCCACGCCGGTCGCGCTGGGCACCCACTCCGGCGGATTGATGCCGTTGCCCCAGAACCACGTTCCGTAGCGGGTGGGCAGCGCCGTTCCGTCGGCGTACGCGGTGCCGTTGCCGTTCAGCATGCCGGCCATGCGCGGCAGGGGAAGGGTGACACCGATACCGCCGGCGACCATACCGCGAAGAACCGTTCGGCGTGCAAGGACAGCGCGGGACATTGATTCTCCTCGTTACCTGGTGGTGATTTCGACGAAGCGATAGGCATCGCTGGAGACGATGTCCAGCAGCAACTGATCGGCGCGATGCCCGCTGGTGACGAATTTCTTGCCGAGGTCGGCCAGGACCGGGTTATCGACGGCCAGCGGCGTTCGGCCCTGGGCCTGCTCGTAAAGCTTGCTGACAAAGCACGGCACCGCGTCCGGGTGGTTTCGCAACGCCGTGGCCAGCGACGCCTCGTCCTTGAAGGGCACCCCGTCAAGCGCGCCGGTGGCGTCGATGGGGACGTTGTTCGCGGTGGTCCGATATGCGCCGACGCTGTCAAAGTTCTCCAGCGCCAGGCCGATGGGATCCATCAAGGCGTGGCAAGAGGCGCAGGCGGGGTTCTGCCGGTGTGCCTCCAGGGTGGCCTTAACCGTCGCGTTGGGCGGCAGGGTGTTCAAGACGCTGGTGTCCACGTTCGGCGGCGGTGGCGGCACGACCTTGCACAGGAGCTGCTCGGCGACGAACCGGCCGCGCAGCGTGGGAGAGGTGCGCTGGGGCAGACCGTTCGACGCCAAGATTGCCCCGCTGCCCAGCAGTCCCGATCGCGGCGAGCCGGCCGGAAGGGTCTGACGACGAAACCCATCCGTGGCGGCCTGGGGCAGGCCATAGACCTTGGCGAGCTCGTTGTTCACGAAGACCGTCGGCGAGTCGTACAAGGACAAGTAGTCGCCGGAGAAAGCCACGTCGTCGATGCGCAGGAAAAGCTCTTGCTGCATGGCCGTCGACA
>DATLVT010000956.1:0-8641 GCA_035577105.1 Polyangia bacterium | reverse complement strand
GCCAGAGCCAGGGCCGGGGTTGCCTGCGGATCCGCCGCCGCTGCCCGGACTGCCCCCACTGTTGCCACTGTTGCCACTGTTGCCACTGTTGCCGGAGGGCGCAGGGCTGGCGCAGCCAGGACCCAAGATGGCCCCGGTGAGAGAGCAGACAATGAGACCAGCGATTCGGAATGAGGAGCTTTGGCGGGTGGGCATGGGATCACCAGATGTGTCGGAGTTGAACGTCGCTGGAAACAAGACGGGTTTCCCCACAAGGTCCTCAGGGCAGGACGTGGCGAGAAAAGGCCTCCCATGCCACGTCGGGGACGGCGGCCATGTCAGCCACCGCCGCGGCGTACAGGACGTGGCCGCCGTTGATCGAGCACAGCGTGACCTCGACACCGCCGGAACATTGCGTGCGGGTCTGACAGATCAGCCCCTGCGACATCGCCGGGGTGCCGGTGCAGCCGTTCAGCATGCTCCACTTTTCAAAGTCAGCCATGGCGCTGGGCCAGGTCGCGTTGCCGTTGTGGACCACCCCCGGTTCAAGGTGCCGGTCGTGCAGGGAGCCTCCGCCCGGGCATCGGAAGGCATCGATATGGGGCCACCGCTGCCGAGCGCGCCACCGCTGCCCGTCGGCGCGGCGCTGCCGCCGCCGAGTGCGCCAACGCTGGTCGGATCACTTCCGCAGCCCACGAACAGGAACGCGCTGACGACCATCGCGATCCGGATCAAGGCTTTCATGGTTGGCCTCCGCCAGATGGTTGACTGCTTGAACAGCGCCAGATCGCTCCAGCGCATCGGCGCGCCGGAAAGACAAGCCGACGACAGAGAGGTATTTTTCATCCAGAGTGTCCTCTTAAAGGCACTCCAGTCAGCAGAAGCCCTGACACTTCTAAACAGCCAGATCCGGACATCTGCATCTCGCCCACGAGCGCAGGCGTTTTGCCTTCGGATATAAAGTGTCCACGAGCGGCTGATACGGGTCAGGAACTTACTTTCGCCGCCGCGTCAGAGCGCACCACCGGACTTTTCTAAACAGACACATTCCGTTCGGCAAAACAGAAGATTACCGGTGTACAGTTCAATAACGAAAGAGACGCCGTCATTGATCGAGCAGGCCCAAGGACGAGCGCCGCTGGCCGTCGACGGACCCGCTCTGGCCAGCCTCAGCAAGCAGTTCGTCAGCAGCGGTCATCGGGCAGTGACCAGCGGCTGCTGAACATCGTGTCCAGCGACGCCCCTCGCTTCGTCGAGATCGCCACCAAGTAACCAGGAGAAATTCCATGTCGCGCTCTGTCCTTCCCCGCCGAACGGTTCTTCGCGGTATGGTCGCCGGGGGTATCGGTGTCACGCTTCCCCTGCCACGCATGGCCGCGATGCTCAACGGCAACGGCACCGCGTACGCGAGCGGAGCGGCGCTGCCGATCCGTTACGGAACATGGTTCTGGGGCAACGGTATCAACCCACCGGAGTGGGTGCCTGATGCGACCGGCGTGGGCAGCGCGTGGACTCTCAGCACCGCCCTTTCGCCCCTGCAACCCATCAAACCGTATCTGCAGGTCATCACGGGCCTGACGAACAAAGTCCCCGACATCTCCGCGCACAAAGCGCGCCCGGCTGCCGCGTTGACCGGCGCGACGTCCGCCCAGGATGTGAAGCTGCCCTCGATCGATCAGCTGCTGGTTCCGCTGCTCAACGCCGGGACCATGCCCGCATTGGCCATCGGACTGCACGTCGGGATCTCGAACACCTCAGGAGCGGGAGGCCTTGATCTTCGGGTTTCGTTCCGCGGCCCGAACGCGTCGAATCCGCCGAACTACGACCCCGCTGACGTGTTCAAACAGCTGGTCATGTACGGCGGTGGCAAGACGTCCGGCGGCGGCACGGTGACACCCGCGGGTCCCGACCCCGAACTCCGCCATCGCCAGCGGGTTCTCGACGCCGTCAAGGACGACGCCGCCGCCCTGCGCGTGCGCCTGGGCAAGGCCGATCAGATTCGCCTCGACCAGCATCTGGACGGCGTGCACCAGATCGAGAATCAGCTGGCCATACTGGCGACGATGAAGCCGAGCCAGACCGCCACCAACACCAAGCTGGTCGATCCGACGATGGCTTATCCCAAGCTGGGCGCCGTTGGCTCGATCAACACCTCGCGCGCCCAGGCGATGTCCGATCTGATCGTCTTCGCGCTGGCGACGGACCTGACCCGCGTCTTTTCCTACATGTTCACCTGCTCGGCCTGTCACGGCAATTACGCCGATGCCGGCCTGGTGCCCGCGACCTTCCACGAGGACTACGGGCACCGCAAGCTTCCGGCGGGACGCGACGCTGCCACCGCGGGGTTCCTGGTCGGGGTGAAATACGCCATGAGCAATTTCAACGATCTGCTGGTCCGCATGATGAATTGCGCCGATGGCGCCGGCAATCTGCTGGACAGCTCCGTCGTCTACGCCACCTCCTGCACCAGTGACTCGGTGTCGCACAGCGCGAACGACTACCCGGCCTTGGTCGTTGGTAAGGCCCGCGGCCTTCTGAAGAGCGACCAGCACATTCGCATGGTCAACGTGCCGCCGGGACCGACCGGAGCGCCGAACGGCGAGAACCTGAGCAAGGTTCCTTATACGTTGCTGACGGCGCTGGGGAGGCCTGAGGGTCCTTGGGGAATGGCAGAGGCTCAGGTCAGCTCCGGTATCTCCGCCCTGCTGGTCTAGCTGAGGACCAAAGGAGCCCAGCTTTTCGCCGGGCAAGTCGCAAGCCGCCCCGCCACCAACGCCCGTCCCTTGTCTTGGTGGCGTCTAGGGCGAGACGCCCAGCATGTACTTGCAGACGGTGTCGCCCCCGCAGTTGGTGCTGTCGTTATGACCACCATTGTAGCTCAGACGGTGGGAGTTGTTATAGGGCGGCTGCGCGCCATTGACGCTCACCAGCGCGCCCGGGTAACCCGCGATCTCCATCGCCTTGATGTGGTCAGGATGCTGCGGATCCCCCGTGCCCGTGAGGCCAAAAAATCGGTCCTTGGGCGTGAGGAACTCTGTGCTGAGCCAGGCCGCGGTCACCGGATTGGTGTCGCGCGGCCCCGAAAGGGAAATGGCGCGCCAGATGCGGCGGATCTTGCCGTAATACGCCGCGCTGGTAGCACCGTGAGAGTGGCCCATGAAGATGACGTCTGACCAGCGCACCTCACCGTTCGATTTGAGGAAGTAGCCCCAGTCGCCCTGGGGATTTTGCTTGGCCAGGTAGGCCATCGCCTTGGCGACCCGGACCTCTACACACTCGGGGCGACCGACCGTGATCCGGCTGAAATGATCCATCCCGTCGAACTCTTCCTGCCGCATGTCCCCGTACGCGGCGGGCGTTATATTACCGGCCGTGCTGGGGTCGAAGCTGTTCTCGTAGGCCACTGACATGGCATGAAAACCCAGATTGGCCGTGTAACCCACCAGGTTATTGGGACCGGGCGGCGATCCCACGCCCGACAGCAGCACCACCAGTTTGCCACGGTGCGGTCCCATGGCCGTGTTCACACCGGCCATCTGGGTCTGATTCAGGCGCGTGACCGCCGGATCCGCCTGGCTGGGCGTGAATGAGATCGTGAACATCCGCCCCATCGTCGTGTCGACATTCAGCGGCCGCTCGGGAACCTCGTCACCATTGGCCGACGGGGGACCCATGTCGGGTCCCGGGCCGGCTGTATCTCCTGATGGCGTTGCATCCGGCGTCGGGCTGGGACCGGCGTCCGGCAACGGCGTACTGCTGCCGCCGCTGCCAACGCCACCCCCGCTGCCAACGCCACCCCCGCTGCCAACGCTGCCGCCGCTGCCGACACTGCCGCCGCTGCCAACACCGCCGCCCGATCCCCCGAGCGTCTTCGAGGGGCTGGACGGACTACAAGCCACCAGGGCCAACAAGACGAAAGGCGCGGACAGTCGTACCGCGTGCTTCAAAGACATCGGGATCCTCCTAAAACAATGAAGGGACGTTGGAAGCAGAGTTCAGTGCTGCCATTCGCGCATCCCACCGGGTGCTCGCGAGAACAGGCGGCCTTCCCCTGGTCACCGCCGGATGCTAGCACGAGCCTGGTCGCAGCCGATCTGGGCCGCATTTAGCGCGACGTCGTCGATCCAGATATCGCCTGCGCTTCCGCCCCCGAACCGCTCGAAGCCGAGGACGAGCGACACGAGGGCTCCCAGGGCCCGGCGGCGCGTCCTCGAGTCACCGCAAAGCTGTCCCGCTCCGGCGGTCACCGTGGCCCGCCGGCCCAGCGGAGCCGTCGCCGGGCATCCCGCCGCCGCCGCTGCCGCACCGATCGCACTCTTTACGCGGTCAGACCGGGAAGCGGCCCCGTGGAGAGCTCGGGGATGCCGAAGGTCTTCACGTCGTCCATACCCATCGCGTTACAGACAGAGACTAGCAAATTATTGTGTGGCTGATCCTTGTACTGAAGGTAGCGGCCGGTCTTGAAATAGCCGCCGCCGCCCACCATCACCCATGGGATGTCCTTGTAGGTGTGGCTGTTGCCAACGCCAAGCTCGTTTCCCCACAGCAAGAGGGTGTTGTCGAGGACGGTGCCACCGTTGACATCGGGGGCGGCAGCCAGCTTGTCCAGCAGAGAGGCGACTTGCTCGGCGTGCCAGACGTTGATCTTGATCAGCTTCTCGGTCGCCGCCGCGTCGTTGTCACCGCTGTGAGACAGCCCGTGGTGCTCTTCGTTGACGCCGCAGAAAGGGAAGAACTGCCAGCTGTCCGCGTTCGACCACATGAACGTCGACACCTTTGTCAGGTTGCAGCTGTGGGCCAGCACCATCAGGCTGGTCTGCAGCTGCCCGATGGTCGCAAAATTCCCGAGCGCGCCCGGGTCTATCTTCGCCGGCATCATGGGCGGCGTGCACGAGGTGGCGGCGTTGTTCAGCTGCTGCTCGAGGCCGGCGACCCCGGTCAGGTGGGCGTCCAGTCGGGCCTTGTCGCTGTTGCTGATGCGCGCCCTCAGATGCGAGATGTCGTCCTTCAAGAAGTCGATGATGCTCTTGCGTTGCACCATCAACTGTTTCAGCTGGGTCGACGACAGATCGGCGTTGGCGAACATGCGGGTGAACATCGCCCAGGGGTCCTGCACCGGCAGGTTGGGCAAGCTTGGGCCGCCGTAGGAGATGCACCGCAGGGGCTCCTGCCCGATCGTGCGAACGCCGAATTCCAGCGATTTGAAGGTGGTCGTGCCACCGATGCGTTCGCGGATGGCGAAGTCCACCGACGCCCGATCGGCCCAGCCGGCCGGCCCCTGCGCCCCGCTGAAGCTTCCCGGCAGAAGCGATCCGCCGGTCAACATGGCGCCCGGGCCCTTCATGTGCGGACCGCCCGGCTTGTTGGGGCCGATGGTCGAGATCATGTGCACGCCCTTGAGCACCAGCGTCCTGTCCTTGTACGTCTCGAGCGGGGCCAAGATCCGCCCGAACGTCAGGGGAGAATCCGGCGCCGTGCCCGACGGGAAGAACGCCGACGGTATGGTCCCGTTGGCCGAGAAGATCCCGATGAAACGCTTGGCGGCTCGTCCCGGGGCACTGGCACCGAACGCCGTGGCCGGACGCCAGATCGGGCTCGTCAGGGCGACAGCCGTGGCTCCCATTCCGCGCAGCAGGCGCCGACGGCTGATGCGCGTGCGCGAATCGACAACAGGTGGGCGGTTCATGGTGACACCTTTGAATCGAGGGGGCGGCGGTAGAGAAAAGCGTCGGTTTGAATCAACGCCAGCGGCAGGCTGTTCAGGCTATTGTCGTTCGCGCCGAGCTTCTGGACGATGGCGGTCATCGAGCAGGCATCGACCTCCTGCTCGAACCGGCTCTGCATGAAACGGAACCACTGCCGGGCCATGCACTCTTGCACGGCCTTGCTGGCGGCCAGCTTCTGTCCCAGCTCGACCACGCCGTTGAACTTGCCCGCGATGTCCGAGGGCGCGGTTATCTCGCCGCTGGCGTCCACCGCCTTGCCGTTGTCAGCCGAGCGGTACTGGCCAAGGGCGTCGTAGTTCTCGAACCCGAAGCCAATCGGATCCATCAGCTGGTGACACACGCTGCAAGATGGATCCACCTCGTGCTGCTTGAGACGATCGCGGGTCGACCCGCCGGATTGCACTTCGGGCGCCTTGGGCACAAGGGGCGGCGGCGACGGCAACAGCTGACAGAGCAACTGTTCGCGCACGAACTTTCCGCGATAGATGGGAGAGCTCTCGTCCGGCTTGGCCAGCGTGCTCAGGAACGCCGGCAAGGTGAGCAGTCCGGAAGTCGCCACTGCCCCCTGGGGCTGCACCGGCTGGAAGGTTGTGCTGGCCGTTGCGACGCCGTAATACGGGGCCAGATCCTTGTTGGCGAACACGGTCGTCGACGTCAGCAGGGAAGCCAGCCGGCCGCCCTGCGCGCCCAGGATGTCGTCGAAGAACGCATGCGCTTGATCGACCATCGACGTCTTCAGCGTTGAGCCGTCCCACTGCGGGAAGAGCGTCTTGTCCTTGACCAGCCCTTCCACGTCTGACAGGTGGATCCACGACTCGAGGAAGCGCCGGACCACTGTCTGGCCCCTGGCGTCGGCCAGCATCCACTGAACCTGCGCCGCCACCCCCTCCTTCGACGACAGCATCCCCGCCGCGGCGGCGGCCGTTAGCTTGTCATCCGGCTTTGTATTCCACAGCGCGTACGACAACCGTGCGGCGGCCTCGAATCCCGACAGCTTGACGGCGTCGTCGGCGACCTTGTCCGTGGTCCCGATCTCGACATGATAAAGGAAGCGGGGTGATTGCAGCATCGCGCTCACCATCAACCCGATCCCCAGCTCATAGCTGGTGGTCGCGCCGGCGTCGAAGACCAGCAGGTGCCGCTCGATATCGGCGCTGTCGGTGATCGGGGCACGATAGGCCTTTGCTCCGAACGTCTGCACGAAGGTCCGAGCACAGCTACGTTTGTCGGCGCCCGCACAGGGAGCGAGCGTGGACAGGGTGGTGGCGTCGGCCGATACCGTGTTGCCGACCAGATCGCCGGCTTTTTGAAAGGCCTCCATCTCCACCTGACCCACGTCGGCCTGCACGAACCCCAGCGCCGAGTCGCCGTTGACGCCGGCGAACACCGACGCCAGCGAGGGAACATCGCCCACGAGGTCGTGAACCGTGTTGAGATACTGTTGCGCCGTCAAGAGCCGCATCGGCGCTGGACCGGGTTCAATCGCGCGCTTCTGGCACGCCTCGGCCGTCGGCAGCGACGACAGGCCATTCGGGCCGTTGGGCCCGATATCGCCTGGCGCAGCCTGACCCTTCGGCTGTCCATTCCCGTCGCCGATGGCTCCGGTGCAGCCCGAAACCAGACCAAGGGCGTAGCACCCGAAAAACACGGCAGGCGTTCGCGCGAATCCTGAGAGGAATTCCATCCGCTACCTCCTCTTGGCCCCCGGTACCGCCATTGCCGGCAGAATCGGGCAATCCATCAATGCGCTGTTTCGAAAGACGCTCTTCGACGCGGCACAAGGCAAAGAAAAACAAGATTTCGTGCACCGCAGGTGTTTGACGGCCCTTTTTCGACATCTCTAACTGGCGCCGTTGGACATTTGTGAATAGCTGTCTGCCAGACCTCGGTCTGTTGGATCGATTGCCGGGCAGCTTTTGCGGGCAACCGTCCTTCGCCGTCCACAGCTCGACCAGGCCGTGGCACATGCTCTGGTCGATCCGCGCGAGCATCGGCCTGCCGTCGGCCGCCGGATACCCGCTGTATTTCCGGGACGCCGCTGCCGGTGGATCGATCGCTGTCGATCGACCATCGGTCACGCTGGGATTGACCAATTAGTTGCTGTACCAAACAATCGCCGCACAGGCACAGTTGATGTTGCATACAGTGCAAAGCGCAGTTGGCTGACCGACTCCCGCCCGCCGGCTGATCCGCTTAACGCCGGCTCGATCTGGGCGTGCCGTCGGGATACAAACAAATCCATGCGCCAGCTCGCCGTCCCGATCGTCCTGCTAGCTGCATGCGCCACGCCGTCCGCGCCGCCGCCTAAGGGTTTGACCAACTCGGGGCCGACCGAACAGGACGTCTCTGCGGTTCAGAAACAGGTCAGGCTGCGCTTGACAGAGATCAAGGGGTGCTTCGAGACGCAGCGCCGGCGAGACCCCTTGCTGAGTGGCAAGGTGATCATCCACTGGATTATCGATCGGGCCGGCCGGGCGACCAACGTCGATATCGAACAAAACACTACCGGCAACGCGACGCTTGCCGAGTGCATCGGCGGCCTGGTCGCCCGCTGGTCGTTCCCGCCGCCGCAGGGCGGCCCCGTCGAGGTCAGCTTTCCCTTCGTGTTCCAGGCGTCGAGGTAGCACCAGAAAGCTTCTGCGGTATCAATAGTACGCGGTTAGTACGTCATAGCCTCCGCGACCGATGATCGCAGCCGCCACGGACGACCCAGATGCCAAGCAACTTCGCGTGCCGGGGACGGGGCTTGAACCCGTAAGCCGCTTTCGCAGCAGCGGATTTTAAGTCCGCCGCGTTTACCGTTTCGCCACCCCGGCTGAAGAACAACGAGCGGGATGATCTTCCCCGTCGGCGTGCTCACGTCAACCGCTACCTTGGGCCATGTCGGCCGAGGCGAACGGTTCGCGTCGCTCGCTTCGGTCGTCGGCGTCGCGCTA
>DATLVT010000955.1:0-3992 GCA_035577105.1 Polyangia bacterium | reverse complement strand
CCCTTCGTTTTTCACGCTCGTGTCGCGAAAGTGACGGATCGGTGACAAATGACCGGACGTTTGTTTGCCTGACATTGTCGGGCGATTCGTTGAGGTAGGGTCCCCGCATGTCATCGACCAGTTCCTTCTCGAACGTCACCGCCATCATGACCGGCGCCGTGGCCTTCCTTGGCCTGGCCTCGCCGGGTGTCGCGACGCCCGCGCGCGCCAGGAACGTGATCATCTTCGTCGCTGATGGCCTGCGGCCGGGCTCGGTGAACGCCACCGACGCGCCCACGCTGACCAGCGTCCGCGAAAAGGGCGTCTTCTTCGCCAACAGCCACTCCGTCTACCCGACGTTCACCATGCCCAACGCATCGGCGCTGGCCACCGGCCACACCCCCGGTGACACCGGCGTCTTCGGAAACGTCATCTCCACCGGCTTTCCTGTCTTCGACAAGGGCAGCTTCACCGGCGTGGCGCCCCGGACGCCGACGCCGTTCATCGAGGACGACCAGATCCTGGGCGACGTCGACGATCATTTTCCGGGCGCGAACTTTCTGGGCGAGGAGTCCCTGCTGGCGCTGGCCCGGCGGCAAGGCCTGAACACCGCCGCCGTCGGCAAGCTGGGGCCGACGCTGCTGCAGGACGTGACGCAAGGAAATCCGAGGGGCGGCGCCGCCACCGTGCCGAGCACCATCGTCATCGACGATCGCACCGGTGATCCGACCGGCGTCCCCCTGTCACCGGCCATGATCGAAGCGCTGACCGCGGCGGGGTTGACGGAGAAAGCGCCCAACCGCAGCAACGGCGCGGTGGCGAAATCACCGGGCGACAATGGATTCAACGGCTCCAGCACGGCGCCGGGAACCAAGGCCGCCAACGTGGCCCAGCAACGCTATTTCGTCGACACGCTGACCAAGGTCATCCTTCCCCGGTTTGGCGCCGACGGAAGATCGTTCCTGGTGGTCTTCTGGTCGCGGGATCCGGACGGCACGCAGCACAACCAGGGCGACAGCTTGAACGCGTTGACCCCCGGCATCAACGGACCCACCGCCAAGCTGGCGGTTCAGAACGTCGACGCCAACCTGAAACAGATTCTTGATTTCGTGAAGGCCGATCCCAAGCTGGCCGCCACCACCGACGTGGTGGTGACGTCCGACCACGGCTTTTCCACCATCAGCCGCCACGAGGTGGACGCCGCCGGCACCGTGACGGCCAGCGGCGCCGCCAAGTTCGTCTACAAGAACGCCGACGGCACGCCCGACGTGGCGCCGGGATTTCTGCCGCCGGGGTTTCTGGCCATCGACATCGCCGCCCACCTGAAATTGCCGCTGTTCGATCCCGACACCCAGCTGGCCGGCGAAGGCGGCGTCAAGATCTATGCCCCGGTCGACTGGACCGCGGAGCGTCCCACCGCGACCAAGCTGATGCGGCCCAAGGCGGGCAACGGGCTGATCGGCGGTACCGGGGCCGGCGCCGGCAAGGGGCCCGGCGACGCCAAGATCATCGTGGCCGCCAACGGCGGTTCTGATCTGGTCTATGTGGCACAACAGGATCGCGCCACCATTCGTGACCTGGCCGCTTTTCTGATCGCCCAGGATTACGTGGGCGCGCTGTTCGTCAACGACGCCGCCGGAAAGATCCCGGGCACGCTGCCCCTGTCCGCCATCCGTCTCAAGGGTTCGGCGCAGACGCCGGCGCCATCGCTGGTGGTGGCGTTCAAGACCTTCGCCACCGACGCCGGCGATCCGGTCAACAGCGCGGTCGAGGTCACCGACTATACCCTGCAGCAGGGACAGGGGATGCACGGCAGCTTTGGTCGTGGCGACATCTTCAACAACATGGCGGCCATGGGTCCGGACTTCAAAGAGGGGTTCGTCGATCGCGCTCCGGTCAGCAACGCCGACGTACCGCTGACCGTGGCCAAGATCTTGAAGCTTCCGGTCAAGAGCCGGGGCAAGTTGACCGGGCGCGTGTTGACCGAGGCATTGGCTGGCAAGCCCGACAAGGTTGCCTCCCAGTGCGGCGTGGTGGCGTCACCGCCCAGCGACGAAGGATTCAAGACCTGGATGCATTTCCAGGACGTCGCTCAAGACGGCAAGACCGTTCGCTACTTCGACGCCGCCGCCAAATCGTCGGGCGAGATCACCTGGGGCGACTGGCTGGGGACGCTCCCCTGCCCGGCGAAAAAAGCGGCCGGCAACCCCTAGCGATCGGTCTGCGAACGAACCGAAACAGACCGGACGCCAAAGATCGACGAAACGCTCGCAGACTTGTCACCAGTCCCTCTCCGCCCGCGCGTTACAACGCTTCCGGGCTGATTTTTCCCGGGAGGACTCCATGACATCCAGAAGGTTGACCCTGCTTTTGTCCGTCACGCTCGCGGCCGGTTGCACCAACGGCATCGGCGCCAATCCTGGCGATCCGAACGATCCTGCCACCTCTGTTGGCGAGAAGCTTCTGGGCAGCGGCCCGTTCGGCCTGCACCCGGTGCCGGCCCCCACCCCCAAGGCGCCCGGCGTGTCGTCGCCGAACGTTCTGCCGCCCGAGCTGATCGAATCGCCGGTCGCCCAGGGTTCAGTCCTGCTGGAAAACCCGCCGACGGTGACGCTGGCCAGCGGCGCGTTGACCATCACGCACTACGGATACGACGGTGACGGCCCACTCTTGCCAGCGCCGGGCGATCTGCCCAGCGCCACGCACCTCGTCGAGGCCAGCAAGACGGAACCCGACAAGAACACCTACCTGGTGCTGTTCGGCCAGACCGGCGCCGACCCCGCCTATGACTACGGGACCCATTTCCTCTTTCAAGGCCACGAGACGGGCAAGTCGGGGTACATCACCCGGATCAACCTGGACGCCGACGGTCCCCACCGCGTGACGGTGATGGCGGCCAAGGACAAGACCGGCGCGCCCCTGGCGACAATCGACGGATCGACCTGGGATCCGTTTGCGCAGCGCCTGATCTTCACCACCGAAAATACAAACGGCCCCGAGTATCAGGCCACCCTCGGGTTTCCGTCGCTGGTGGAAGACATCTCGGGCGCGATCGGCCGCGGCGGCTATGAAGGGGTTCAGAACGACTCGGCCGGCAACCTGTGGATCGTCGAGGACGTGGGTGGCTCGTCGCCGGCGGCGGCGCCCCACGCCAAGGTGCCCAACAGCTTTGTCTACCGGTTCGTCCCCAGGCGCAACGACGACCTGACCCGCGGCAAGCTGCAGGTGCTGCAGGTCATCTCGCTGCGCACGGAATCGCCCATCGCGTTTCACGGCGCCGACGCCGACACTCTGTCCATGGACGTGGCCGACCTGCACACCTATGGCAAGGTCTTCGACACCAAATGGGTGACCATCCACGACACCGACGTCGACGGTTCGGCTCCCTTCAACGCCAACGCTCTGGCCAAGACGAAGATGGGCACGCCGTTCAAGCGCCCCGAAAATGGCGCCTTCCGCCCCGGGTCGGGATTCAAGGAGTTCTTCTTTGACGAGACCGGCGACACCAACTCGCTCACCGAAGCGGGCGCCGCCTTCGGGGGCTTCGGCGGCATCATGAAGCTGACCCAGACCTCGCCGACGGCGAACACCGGCAAGCTGTCGCTGTTCTTCCTGGGCGACGTCAAGCACAGCGGCCTCGACAACTGCGCCTTCCTGTCCAAGAACCAGGTCGTCTTCGTCGAGGACGCCGGCGACGGCCTGCACACGCAGCGCAACGCCCTGGACTCCGCCTGGTCGTTCGACGTGACCCTGGACTATTCCAACCCGGCCAATCAGCCCGCGCTGCTGGTGGCGGAGGGGCGCGATCCGTCGGCCACCCTGGACTCGGGCTTCTCGGGGATGCCGGGGTTCAACAACGAAGGGGACAACGAGATCACCGGGTTCCACGTCTCGAACGGGGATCCGTCGACCGGCGGCATCATGGGCGCGCTGTTCCCCAAGCCGTTCAAGAGCGGCTGGCGCGTCTTCTACACCCAGCAGCACGGCGACAACGTCACCTGGGAGATCCTGGC
>DATLVT010000954.1:0-29533 GCA_035577105.1 Polyangia bacterium | reverse complement strand
GCGCAAGATGTCCTCCAGCGCCGCGCCCGAGAGGCGCCGCGACGGGTAGTGCATGACGCCGACGTTGACCAGCCCGCCCGCCACCGGGAACAGCCAGACATAGCCGCGCAGCCCCTCGGCCATGGGCGAAAAATCGTAGATCATGCAGCGACCGAGCGCGCGCGGCGCCGGCAGCTCGGCCCGAAAAAGCCGCAGCGGGCGACTGCCCGCCCGATCGCCCACCAGCGCCTTGCGCACGCGGCTGCCCGCGCCGTCGGCGCCGACCAGGACGCGGGTGGTGACGGTGCGGCCGGTGGTGGTGGTCACCCGCACGACGCTGGCGGACTGATCGACGGTGAATGCGGCCAGTCCTTCGCCCTCGACGATCGTGATGCCGCGCTGGCGGGCCTGCGCCACCAGGTCGGCGTCAAAGTCCTCGCGCCTGACCACGTCGACGGGACGCTGCAGGCGCACGTCGCGCGCGTGGTCGCCATAGATGATGCGGCCTTCGTCGCAGGGGACCAGCGGCACGCGAACCGACAGCCCCAGCGCTTCCAGGGCGGCGCGCGCGTGCCCGGTCAGGCCGCCGCCGCACGGCTTGGCCCGCGGAAAGCGCGCCCGATCGAGACAGACGATGCGCCCGGCCAGCGCCGGATCGCGCTGCACCAGCGCCACCGCCGTGGCCACGCCGGCCGGCCCGGCGCCCGCGATGACGACGTCGGTGGTGCTGCCCATCGAACCGACGATCGCGCAGAGATCGGTCGACTGTCCAGAGCAATGATTCGTCACTTATCGCGGGTGGATTCCGCTCCGCGGGTGAGCAACGCTCCACTGCTTCCGGCGAGGGCGCGGAGGGGGGGATAGAGCCTCAGCGGGCACGGACGCCTCACGCGGCCGCGGTGAGGTGAGCGGCAAAAGAAGCGTGCTTGGTCGGCAAGCGCGTCACCGCCTTGAACAGATCCAGCGGCCGCACGGGGCGTCCTCGAACCCTCCGCTGGCAACCTGCCTCTCCGGGCGGACCCTCCGAGGCAGGAGCGCTCCGGGACGTCCCGCCGAGACTCTATCCCCCCCTCCGCGCGCCTTGATGCCTCCATCCGTTCCGCTTCGAACGTTGTAGATGACGGATCCAAACATCACACGTCCGTGCCGCTCGTTCGAAAGGCTGTGGGGTGTGCCCCGAGCGAGCCAACGTAGCGTTGGGGGGGGGCGCGGAGTGAGGGGCCCCCAGCGGTCACGCAGCGACAGGACCCGCCCACGCGGAGGCGGCGGACGCGCCAAAAAAACACGGATCCTTTCCGGAGCTCTAGATCCCGGCGCCCGCCGCCGCCGACGGTGATGGGGCGGGTTGCTCTTCGGGTTGTCGCAGGGGCAGGAAGACCGAGAAGGTCGATCCTTTGCCGAGCTCGCTGTCGACGCGCACCGTGCCGCCGTGCAGTTCGACAAGGCGTTTGGTCAGCGCCAGGCCCAGGCCCGTCCCTTCCGGGCGCGTCCCTGCTGCTTGCGGAAGCTGTTCGAATTCGCGAAACAACCGTGGCAGGTGTTCGCGGGCGATGCCGATGCCGGTGTCGGCCACCATGATCTTGACGTGGTCGCCGTCGACCAGCGCGCTGACCCGCACCGTACCGCCCGCCGGCGTGAACTTGATGGCGTTCGAGATCAGGTTGTAGAGGACCTGCTTGATGCGCCCCGGATCGACGAACAGGTCCGGCAGATCCGGCGACAGGTCGACCTCCAGATCGATCCCCTTCTTGTTGGCCACCGCGGTGATCACCGTGCGCGCCACATCGACCACCGCCCCGATGGGCGTCGCCTCGCAGGCCAGGTCCATGCGCCCCGCCTCGACCTTGGAGATGTCCAGGATGTCGTTGACCAGTGAAAGCAAGTGGCGCCCCGAGATCAGAACGTTGCCCACATAGGAGCGCTGCTTGTCGTTGAGGCCGCCGAAGATCTCTTGCTCCAGCAGCTCGGAAAATCCGATCACGGCGTTCAGCGGCGTGCGCAGCTCGTGGCTCATGCTGGCCAGAAAGCCGCTCTTGGCCTGGTTGGCTGTGTCGGCCACCTCCTTGGCCAGGCTCAGCTCGCGCTGAGCCCGCTCCCGCTCCTCGACCTCGCGCTTCAGCTTCTGGTTGGCTTCCGTCAGCTGACTGGTGCGGTGCTCGACGCGCGTCTCCAGCTGGGCGTGCGCGGCGCGCAGCGATTCCTCGGCCGCCTTGCGCGCGGTGATGTCGCTGAACGAGGCCAGCGCGGCGTGCGGTTCGTCCTGGCCAAAGTGGCGCAGCGGCTGGGCGTTGACGGAGATCCACGCCCTGTCGCCGCCGGGGCGTTCGATGGCCAGCACGACGTTGGACAGCGGCTCGCCGCTGCGCAGGCTGACCACGAACGGAAGGTCGTCACCGTCGACGGCGCGGCCTTCCTCGTCGATGGTGTGATTGAACGCCTCGACGCAGCGCTGGCCGATCATGCTGCTGGCCGAACGGCCCAGGATACGCTCGGCGCTGGCGTTGGCGGTCACCAGCCGCCCCTCGCGGTCGATGAGGATGATCCCCTCGTCCAGGGCGGCGATCACCGAACGATAGCGGTCCTCGCTGTCGCGCAGGCCGCGTTCGATGCGCTTGCGCTCCATGAACTGGCCGATCTGCCCGCCCAGCCCGCTGATCATCGACAGGTGGTCGTCGTTGGGCTCGCGCGTCGCCTGGCTGTAGAACGCCATCACGCCGATCACCTTCGGGCCGTTGCGCAGCGGAATGGCGAAGGCGCCGCGCAGGCTGGCCTCGGTGCGGAAGGCGGCCAGCGGAAAATTTTCCTCCTGGCTGAGATCGGCCACCCACAGCGGCAGCTGCCGGTACCAGACCCGACCGGGCAATCCAATGTCGGGCCCCACCTTCATGGCCCGGCGGACCTTGACATAGTCGCCGCCCAGATACTGTTCGACGTGCCAGATCTCCACGCACCGCAGGTGGTTGCCGCTCTCGTCGACCTCCCACAGCTCGCCGACGTGCCAGTGCTGGTTCTCGCCGACGATGCGCAACAACAAGGGGGCCGCCTCGTGCAGCGTGTTCGACGCGGCCAGCAGGCGCGTGATCACGTACTGCAGCGACAGCAGCTGTTCCGTGCGCTGGCGTTCGGCCACCTCGCGCTCCAGCGCCTGCCGGCTGGCGTCGATGGTGGCCTGTTTGCGGGCGGTGTTCAGCATGTCGCCCTGGCTCTTGCGCAGGGCCACGTAAAGCAGGCCCACCTCGACCGCCACGAAGCTGGTGTGCTCGACCCAGGCCCAGGGGCTGACCTGGGCGACGCCGTAAAGCGAACGCGGCCAGAAGAAGCAGCCAAGGATGTGATCCAGCGCCGTGATGAGCAGGACCAGCAGCAGCACCCCCACCTCGCGGTACATGGCCAGGAAGGCCAGCGACGCAAAGATGGTGTAGTGCATGACCGGCGCGCCGCCCGACAGGTGCACCAGCAACGAGGCGACCAGCCCCTGGGCGATGGCGATCTCTTGCCGGGTCAGCGGGCTCCCTGGATTCTTGAGAGCCACATAGATGGGCAGCGAGACGATCGCGCCGCCCAGCAGGAAGGCCTTCCAGGCCAAAACCGGGACGTGGGCGATGGATCCGTCCCAGGGGCGCGCGGCGCTCCACAGCGCGGTCACCACGGCGACCAGCCACTGCACGACCAGCAGCCACAGGAACATGCGATCGGTGCGCTGGCAGATCTCGCGCTGGTACTCGGCGTAGAGCCGCCGTGTCCCGGGCGTTTCGTCGGTCAGTTTCATGCGCGGCGCGCGGCCGGCAGCCGCACGCAGAAGCAGGCCCCCCGCGGTCGATTGTCCTCGACCCAGATCGTGCCGCCGTGAACGTCGACGGCGCGCCGGCAGAACAGCAGGCCCAGGCCATGGCTGACGCGCAGGTCGGTGGGCGTACCGTCGTCGATCTGCACGTATTTTTCGAAGATGCGGGCGCGGTGCTCCTCGGGGATGCCGCGCCCTTCGTCGCTGACGCGGATCTCGACGACCGGCGCCCGGCCGCCGTGGTCTTCATCGATGCCGGCGCTGATGTCGATGGCAATGGGCAGGCTGGACGGCCCGTATTTGTGGGCGTTGTCGATCAGGTTCTCGATGATGCGCCGGACCAGGTCGCGATCGGCGTGCAGGCGACCGACCTCGGCCGAGATGGCCACCGTCAGCCGTTGATTCTTGTCGGACAGGCGGTGCCCGATCTCCGACGAGATCTCCTCCAGCAGCGCCGGCAGATCAAAATCGGACATCTGCGGAATCAGCGCCCCGTCGTCGCTGCGGCTGACGTCGAGGAGGTTCATCACCATGCGCAGCATGGTCTGGGACGAGCGCAGCACGTCGATCTGCGACTCACGCTCCGTGGCGGTCATGCCGGTCGATCGGGCCACGAACTGCGCGTTCGACAGGATGCTGGTCAGCGGATTTTTGAGGTCGTGGATGATCAGCGCCGTTAGCTCTTCCTTCTGGCGATGCGCCTCCAGCAGCGCGTCTCTCTGCGTGCGGATGACGTCATAGTTGCGGCGCAGCTCGTCGGAGAGGCGTTTGATCCGCAGCAGCGACCGGATCCGGATCAACAGCTCTGTCCGGTTGATCGGCTTGGTCAAAAAATCGTCCGCGCCGGAGTCCAGCGCGGACCGGTGCGTCCCCAGATCGCCCAGCGCGGTGAGGAACAGCACCGGCGTCTGGGCGCCCTCGGGCAACTGACGCAGCCGCTTGCAGGTTTCAAAACCGTCCATCAGCGGCATCAGCACGTCGAGCAGGATCAGGTCAGGCTTGCGCTCCTGGAACAGGCTGAGGGCCCGGATGCCGCTGTCGGCCTGGATGGCCGCATAGCCGGCGCCCACCAGGTGGCCCTCGGCAACCTCCCGGTTCTGGAGGTTGTCGTCGACGATCAGGATCGTTTGAATCGTTTCAGTCGGCGTGGCGGGCATGGGGACCAGCGGCGGCCACGACGGGCCGGCGGATGAACTGTTCGACGGTGGCGGCAAAGGTGCGGGTGTCGATCGGCTTGCTGAGATAACCCTGAAATCCACTGCCCAGCAGGCGTTCGCGATCGCCCGGCATGGCCATCGACGTCACCGCCACGATGGGCAGGCCCCGCAGGTGGGCATTGCGCCGCACCTCGCGGATGACCGCCTCGGCGCCGCCGCCGGGAATGTTCACGTCCAGCAGCAGCAGATCGATCCGGCCGGCGGCCAGCATCTTCGTCGCTTCGTCGACGTTGGCAGCGTCCAGCACGTCATGACCGCGCAGCTCGAGGATGTCATGCAGCAGCTCGCGGTTGGGCGGGTTGTCCTCGACGATCAAGATCCGGGCGGGCACCGTGGCCGGCACCCCCGGTTGATCTCTGTCGTCGTTGCGGCGCATGGCAGCGTGGCGCGCACCTGGTGCGCACACCCTTCCAGCTTCGACAGTTCCCTCCCGGCGCTTGAATCCCCGCCGGGAACGACACTCCTCGCTCACCCATCTATTGAGGCGCCACGGTGCGGCACCCCGGATCGCGCTTCACTGCCTGCGGCGGGCGCGCGCGCTAGCGAGCGACCGCTGCCGCCACCGCGGAAGCGGCGTGCCCGGCGCCGTCCAGGAAGGAGCCGGGGAAGAGGCCGAGGAAGACCACCGCCACCGCCGTCAGCAGCAGGGCCACCCGCGTCGACGCCGAGTCGGTCGGGGCCAGCGGGCGCAGGGCGTCGCGGAAGTACATGGCCACGACGATGCGCAGGTAATAGTAGATGCTGATGACGCTGTTGAGGACGCCCACCACGACCAGCCAGTAAAGCTGCGGGTTCTCCATGGCGGAGCGGAACAGATAGAACTTGGCGAAGAAGCCGCCGGTCGGCGGCACGCCACCCAGCGACAGCAGGAACAGCGTCATGGCCAGCGCCACCGCCGGCCGCGCCGCGCCCAGGCCGGCCCAGTCGTCGATGAATAACCGCTCGTCCTGCCGGTTGCCGATCCACGCCACCACGCCGAAGACGCCCAGCGTGGTGAAGGTGTAGGCGACCAGGTAAAACAGGACCGCCGACTTGGCGCCTTCCGCGCCCAGGCCCACCGCGATGACGCCGATCAAGATATAGCCGGCGTGCGAGATCGACGAGTAGGCGAGCAGCCGCTTGATGTTCTCCTGGCGGATGGCCGCCAGGTTCCCCAGCGTCATGGTCAGCGCCGCCAGCACCGAAAGGATCGACGCCCAGCCGGTGAAGTCGAAGACCAGCAGCGGGTTGGAAAACGCGGTGTCCAAAAGCCGCACGATCCCGCCGAAGGCCGCCGCCTTCACGCCGGCCGCCATGAACCCGGTCACCGGGGTCGGCGCCCCTTCGTACGCATCGGGCGCCCACATGTGAAACGGCACCGCCGCCACCTTGAACGCCAGCGCGATCAGGATGAAATACTCGCCGATGAAGAAGACCGGGCTCTTGGCCGCCTCGGGCACCTTGGCGGCGATCCCGGGAAAGCTCAGCTCGCCGCCCGTGGTGCCGTACACCAGGGCCATGCCGTAGACCAGAAACCCGGTGGCGAAGGCGCCCATCAGGAAATACTTGATGGCCCCCTCGATGCTGCGCAGGCTGCGCCGCCAGCAACCGGTCAGGACGTACGCCGCCAGTGACATGGTCTCGATGCCGATCAGCAGCGACACCATGTGGTTGGCGTGAACCACCATCATCATGCCGGCGCCGCCGAACAGCACCAGGGCATAGAACTCGCCGAACTCGAAGCCCTGCTCGCGCAGATAGGCCGGCGCGAACAGCAACGTCAGGATCGAGGCGACGATGAAGGCGCCGTCCAGATACAGCGCCATCCGGTCGACGATCAGCATCCCCTGGAAATGCGTCTGCGCCGTGGTGGCGTCCCCCCACTGCGCGACCAGCGCCGCCAGCGCCGCCACGCAACCAGCCACGCCCAGCCAGGCCAGGCCGCCGCGGCTCTTGCCGTGCATGAACGTCTCGGCCAGGATGATCACGCAACCCATCCCGATCAGGATCAGCATGGGCAGGTAGGCCAGGATCTGGGCGCTGTCGAAGGTCATTGGTTTGCTCCGGGCGCGGGCGACGGCGCAGGCGCGGCGGCGGCCGGGGCCGGCAAGGGCGGGAAGATGTGGGGCGGAGCGTCCGGGCTCTTGCGGGCGTCGTTCAGCCGCTGGCCGTAAAGGCTCAGATACGCCTGCACCGATTTCTCCGAGCGATCGAGGATCGGCTTTGGCCAGATCCCCATCACCAGCGCGGCGACGATGACGATGCCAAAGACCCACGTCTCGCGCCCGCTGATGTCGCGCATGTGCGACGAGCGGTTCTCCGGTTTGTCGAGCGGTCCGAACATCAGCTTCTGGTACATGGTCAGCAGGTACATCGCCGCCAGGATCACCGCCGACGCCGAGATGGCCGTCATCAGCTTGGCGGCCGGGAACAGCTCCGGCAGCCCGGACGCGGCCCAGGTCTGGTCCGCCGTGAAGGCGCCGATCAGGATCAGGAACTCGCCGACGAAGCCGCACAGCCCCGGCAACCCCACCGAGGCCAGCACGATCACCAGGAAACAGGCGGCGAACACCGGCATCTTGGCCCACAGCCCGCCGAAGTCGGCCAGCTTGCGCGAATGGCGACGGTCATAGAGCAACCCCACGCCCAGGAACAACCCGCCGGTCGAGATCCCGTGCGCCAGCATCTGATAGATGGCCCCCTGGGTGCCCGCCGCGGACAGCGTCATCAGGCCCAGCACCACGAATCCCAGGTGCGAGACCGACGAATAGGCCACCAGCTTCTTGGCGTCGTCCTGCACGTAGGCCATGAGAGCGCCGTAGACGATCCCGATGACCGCCAGGATCGCCACCAGCGGCGCCGCGTCGGCCGCCGCCAGCGGAAACATCGGCAGCGCAAAACGCAGCAGGCCGTACGTCCCGAACTTCAGCATGACGCCGGCCAGGATCACCGAGCCACCCGTGGGCGCCTCGACGTGCGCATCGGGCAACCAGGTGTGCAGCGGGAAGACCGGCACCTTGATGGCGAACGCCAACCCGAACGCCGCGAAGCAGAGCATCTGCGGGCCGTACGGCAGCGTCAGGTGCGAAAGCGCCGTGTAGTCAAAGCTGAAGCCACCCGTCGCCGCCCGGTACTGCGCGTACAGGTACAGGATGGCCACCAGCATCAGCAGCGAGCCGATCAGCGTGTAGATGACGAACTTGATCGAGGCGTACAGGCGCCGCTCGCCGCCCCAGATCCCGATGATGAAGTACATCGGGATCAGCATCAGCTCCCAGAACACGTAAAAGACGAACAGATCCAGCGCCAGGAAGGCGCCGATCATCCCCGCCTCGAGGACCAGCATGGCGACCGTGAATTCGCGCACACGGATGTTGCGAATGCCGATGGCCTGTGGCGACAGCAGCGCCACCGGCATCAGGAACGTCGTCAACAGCACCAGCCACAGCGAGATCCCGTCGACCCCCAGGTGGAATCGGATCCCCAGCTGGCCAATCCACAGCTTGTTGACCTCCAGCTGGAACCCGGGCACCGCCGCATCAAAATCGGGGAGGATGAGCAGCGACACCACGAACGTGGCCAGCGCGGTGGCCAGGCCCAGGCCGCGGTGAACGGCCTCCTCCTCGCGCGGCACCAGCATCACCAGCGCGGCGCCCAGAAGCGGAAGCAGGGTTATCCAGGCCAGAATCATCAGCGAACCTCGACGGTGCGGGTCAGGTGGCTCTCGGTGCCCCAGCGCGGGTCGACGACGCTGACCTTGATCTCGTATTTGCCGGGCTTTTCATAGGCGAAGTGACCTTCGGGGTTGGTGCCCTTGGTGTCGGTCTTGCCGTCGCCGTTGAAATCAAACGTGTACTCCAGCGGCCGCGCCGACGGTCGTCCCCCGCGTCGCGCGTCGACGTCGACCGACAGGCCGCTGACGCGCACCTTCAGCTCGCCCGGCGTGGTGGGGCGGGTGGCGAAGATGACGGTGACCGCCACGCCGATGGCGAAGACCGCCATGTACCGCTGGCCGTCGCCGGTCTGGAACATGCGCGTCAGGCGCCCGACCAGATCGACCACCGCCCCCAGCCCTTCGACCAGGATCTTGTCGATGATGATCCGGTCGACGACGAAGAACAGCCCCTTGGAGAGGCGCTTGATGGGGCGGATGAACAGGAAGTCATACAGCTCGTCGACGCGAAACTTGTCGCGCACCAGCTGCACGAACCCGGGGAACGACTGGGCGAACTTGATGGCCGGCTGCCGGTAACCGCCGCCGTAAAACGCGTAGGCCAGGCCGATGCCGACGACCGCCAGCACCGTCGACGCCAGCATGAAGATGATCTCGGTGGTGTGCGGCACGTCCAGCTCGGCGCCCAGGACCGGCTCCAGCGTATGCCCCAGGAAATTCCATTCCGGGTGACCGAACAGTCCGGTCGGCGCGCCGATCAAACCGCCCAGCCCGGCGCCAACGGCCAGGATCACCAGCGGCCCCACCATCACGCCGGGCGACTCGTGAATGTGGTGCTGGATGTCGTGGCTGGCGCGCGTGGTGTTGCCGCTGAAGACCAGGAAATACAGGCGCGACATGTAGAACGCCGTCCCCAGCGCCGCCAGCATCAGCATCGCCCCCACCAGCTTGCCCACCCAGGCCAGGTCGGCGCCGAAGATCTCGGTCGAGAAGGCGCCCGCGATGATGGCGTCCTTGGAGAAGAAGCCCGAGAAGATCGGAAGGCCGCAGATGGCCAGCCAGCAGACGAAGAACACGCCGTGCGTCCAGGGGACCTTCTTGCGCAGCCCCCCCATGATGGTGATGTCGCCCGAGCCGCTCATGGCGTGCATGACCGACCCGGCGCACAGGAACAGACCGGCCTTGAAGAAGGCGTGCGTGTACAGGTGGAAGACGCCCGCCTCGAAGTTGCCGGTGCCGACGCCCGCGAACATGAAGCCAAGCTGGCTGACCGTCGAATAGGCCAGCACCTTCTTGAAGTCGTTCTGGGCGAACCCGATGATGGCCGCGAAGAGCGCCGTCAGCGCGCCGACGATGGCCACGATGGCCAGCGCCGCCGGGGCCAGCACGAACAGCGCGTGCAGGCGGGCCACCATGTACACGCCGGCGGTGACCATGGTGGCGGCGTGGATCAGCGCCGAGACCGGCGTCGGGCCGGCCATGGCGTCGGGCAGCCACACATAAAGAGGAATCTGCGCCGACTTGCCGACCGCGCCGATGAACAGGAACAGGCAGACCCAGAAGGCGGCCGTCATCCCCCACAGCGGCTGCGTCAGCGCAGAGCCTTGCACCGCCCCCGCCGAGGCGTCGGACATGTTCAGCGTGCCGGTGTACTGGAACAGCAGGAACATCCCCAGCAGAAAGCCAAAGTCACCGATGCGGTTGGTGATGAAAGCCTTCTTGCCGGCGTCCGCGTTGGCGTTGTCGGTGTACCAGAACCCGATCAGCAGATAGCTGCAAAGGCCGACGCCCTCCCAGCCCACGAACATCACCGGCAGGCTGTCGCCCAGGACCAGCACCAGCATGGCGCCGCAGAACAGGTTCAGGTAGCCGAAGAAGCGGGCGTAGTCGGGCTCGTCGGCCATGTAGCCCGACGCGTAGACGTGAATCAGAAAGCCGATGAACGTGATGATCAGGCACAGCAGGCCCGACAGGGCGTCCAGGCGAAACGCCAGGTCGACCTTGAGGTTGCCGGCCGAGAACCAGGTCCACACCACGTCACGCAGGCCGCCCATCTCCGCCGCCTCGGGCAGCTTGCTGAAGAAGGCGTCAAAGGCGACCAGGCAGGCGCCGGCGATGGCCGCCGCCGCCACCAGCACCACGGTCTCGCGTTTCCAGCGCCGCCCGAACAGCAGCAACAGCGCGGCGCCGATGAACGGCAGCAGAGGAATCAGACGAAGATTGAAGGCCATGACGACGGTGCCTCTTTGCGCTAGCGCTTCATCAGAGAAGCTTCGTCCAGGTTGACGGTCTGGCGGCTGCGGAACAGGCCGACCAGGATGGCCAGACCGACCGCCGCCTCGGCTGCCGCCAGGGCGATGATGATGAACGCGAAGACGTGACCTTTTTGATCGCCCAGCGCCCGCGAATAGGCCAGCAGCGCCAGGTTGCCGGCGTTCAGCTGCAGCTCGATGCCCATCAGCACGATGATGGCGTTGCGGCGCAACAGGACGCCGCTGCTGCCGATCAGGAACAGGACGAAGGACAGGGTCAGGTAGTAATGCGTCGGCATGTCAGTGGTGCCCTCCCCCGCCTGATCCGTGGTGCGCGCCCGGCCCTTCCAGCGCGGCCTCCTCGGGAGCCGGGTACACGGCGTGGGCCATCTCCTCGATGGCCTTGCGGCGCTCGGCGGCGATCTCGGCGGCCACCTCTTTCTGGTGCGAGCGCGAGATCACGACGCCGCCCACGATGGCCACCAGCAACAGCAGCGACACCGCCTCGAACGGATACAGAAAATCGCGGAACAGGATGTCGCCAATCGACGCCACCGTTCCAAACGTGTCCGACACCTTGCCCGGCACGTCCGCGCCCGGCGAGCTGGTCACCACCCGCACGAAGATGCGCGTCAGGTACAGCCCGGCGCCGATGCCCATCACGCGCAGGATGAGGCCGCGCGGCGTGACCGGCGTGATCTCCTCGCGGTTCAAGATCATGACGACGAAGATGAACAGCACCATGATGGCGCCGGCATAGACCAGGATCTGGATGATGGCCAGGAAGTGCGCCGACAGCGACGCATAGGTGGCCGCCAGCGCAAAGAACGTCCCCACCAGCGACATCACCGCCGTGACCGGATTGCGCCGGGTCATGGTGAACAGCGCGCCGCCCACCACCCAGCCGGCCAGCACCCAGAACAGGATCTGCTCGCCCAGACCCGGCGGCGAACCGATGGCGGCGCCCATGCTGGTTACGCCGCCTTCCTGAGCTTCAGCTCGAAATCGGCGCGGAACTTGGTCAGGAACCCCAGCATGGGCCAGGCCGCCGCCTCGCCCAGCGGACAGATGGTGTTGCCGGCGATGCCGTGGGCGATGTTCGCCAGCAGATCGACGTCGCCCTCCTTGCCACCGCCCTCCGCCAGCCGGGTGCACACGCGCGCCAGCCAGCCGGTGCCTTCGCGGCAAGGCGTGCACTGACCGCAGGATTCGTGGGCGTAAAAACGCATGATGCGCGCGCACAGGGCCACCACGTCGGTGCTGTCGTCGAACACCACCACGCCGCCCGAGCCGGCCATGGTCTTGAGGCGGCGCCCGCCGCCCATGTCAAAGGGCACGCCCGGTTTCACCTCGACGTCCTTGATGCGCGGGTCGGTCATCAGGGCGTCGAACTCGACGGGGACGTCGATCTCGCTGGCGTCCAGCGGCGGCATCGAGCTCCCCCCAGGGATGAGGCCCTTCAGGGCGCGACCGTTGGGGATGCCGCCGCACACGTCGTAAATGATGTCGCGAAACGGGATGGCCATGGGCAGCTCAAAGACGCCCGGCCGCTTGACGTGCCCCGAAACACAGACGATGCGCGTCCCGCCCGACTTGGGCGTCCCCAGCTTGGCGAACCAGTCGCCGCCTTTGAGGACGATGTCGGGGACGTTCATGATCGTCTCGACGTTGTTGACGATGGTGGCCTGCTGGAACAGCCCCTTGACCGCCGGGAACGGCGGCTTGAGGCGCGGCCAGCCGCGCTTGCCCTCCAGCGAATTCAGCAGCGCTGTCTCCTCGCCGCAGATATAGGCGCCGGCGCCCCGGTGCAGGGTGATGTTCAGCTTGAACGGGGTGCCGCCAGTGCCCACCGCGTGCTCCTTGCCCAGGAACCCGCCGGCGTAGGCCTCGTCGATGGCGGCCTGGACGATGCGCGCCTCACGCATCATCTCGCCACGTATATAGATGTACGCGTGCTTGCAGCCGAGGGCGTACGACGCGATGGCCATCCCCTCGATCAGAAGATGGGGATCGTACGCCAGCAGCTCGCGGTCCTTGCAGGTGCCGGGCTCGGACTCGTCGGCGTTCACCACCAGGTAGACCGTGCGCGCCTCCTTGGGGATGAACGACCACTTGAGGCCGGTGGAGAAACCGGCGCCGCCGCGCCCGCGCAGGTTCGACTTCTTGACCTCGTCGACCAGCGCCGCCGCCGGCATGGTCAGGGCCTTGCGGAAGCCCTGCCAGCCGCCGCGGTTGGTGTAAACAGACAGCTTGTGGCTGCCGTCCACGCCAAAGTTCTTGGTGACGATCTTGACGTCCTTGGCGTCCTGCCAGCTCATGCGCGCACCCTCATGACTTTCCGGGTCCCACGCCCATCAACGTGCGGCGGTTCAGGTCGACGGGAGATTCCATCTTCTGTCGCTCCTGCCAGCGGCGGCGCAGATCGTCCAGGATGGCGTCGACCTTCTTCTCGTTGAGGTCCAGGAAGTAATCGTTTCCGCAGATCATCATCGGCGCGTTCGCGCAGGCGGCCAGGCACTCTTCCTCGACCACGGTGAAGGCGCCGTCGGGCGTCGTCTCGCCCGCCTTGATGTCCAGCTTCTTCTCGATGTAACGGAGGATGTCGTATCCCCCGCGCAGCATGCACGACACGTTGGTGCACACCATCAGCTCGTTCTTGCCGTGTTTTTCACGGTGAAACATCGTGTAGAAGGTGATGACGCCGAACACGTGGGCAGGCGGCAACTCCAGCGTGGCGGCCACCAGCTCCAGGGCTTCGTCCGGCAGATAGCCGAATTCATCCTGGGCCACGTGCAAAACCGGCAACAACGCCGCCTGTTTGTTCGGGTACTGCGTCAGCAACCGTTCAATGAGCTGCTTTGACTGCGCTGAGAATTCGAGCGGCATGAGGTGTTAAGCCGCGGGAAAGCTAGGAGAAACCGAAGGCCCTGTCAACACCTGCCGCTCGACCGCTGGCCGCGTGTCGGCGGCAGGCTGATCACCGACTTCCAGAACGTGTTGAAGTGCAAACACCAGGCGCTGTTCTCGGCTCAAGGCGCCTGCCCTTCCGCCGATGATGTCGATGACCTCGTCGTGTCGCTCTCGTTCTCGCCCCCTGGTGGTTCGGAATCGGAAGGGCCGCTTTCGCGCGGTATCACGATCGGGCGGTACGTGGTGCTCGCGCTGGTCGGTCGGGGGGGGATGGGCGAGGTCTACGCGGGCTACGATCCCGAGCTGGATCGCCGGGTCGCCATCAAGCTGATGCGCGTGCGGAACGGCCACGCTGACCCCACAGACCAAGCCAGCCTGGACAGCGGACGCAAGCGCGTGCTGCGCGAAGCCCAGGCCATCGCCAAGTTGTCGCATCCCAACGTTGTGGTCATTCATGACGTCGGCTCCTTCCGGGATCAAGTCTTCATCGCCATGGAGTTCGTCGAGGGACAGACTGTCAGGTCGTGGCTCAATCTGCAGGCCCGTTCGTGGGCCGATATCTTGAAGGTCCTCGTCGCCGCGGGCCGGGGCCTGGCGGCGGCGCACGACAAGAAACTGATCCACCGCGATTTAAAACCTGACAACGTCATGGTTACCGCCGACGGTCAGGTCCGCGTGATGGACTTTGGTCTGGCACGGTTGGCCGGCGATCGATCGTCTCTGTGCGCATCTGACCAGGACGTCGGGGCGGCAAGGCTACCGCGCAATCTCGATCCCGCGGCGGTGACCGTGGTGGGCCAGCCCAGAGCCTTGGCGTTGGGGCCGGCCCTCGCCACCGACGCCTCGACGAAGGTCCTCGGCCAGTGCTTGACGCAGACCGGATCGCTCATTGGTACACCGGCGTACATGGGCCCGGAGCAGCTTCTGGCCGGCGCCACCGATGCGCGCACCGACCAGTTCAGTTTTTGCGTGACCTTGTATGAAGCCCTCTATGGCGAACGGCCTTTTGAAGGATCCACGCTGGCCGATCTCACCGCCAACGTCATTCAGGGCCAGGTGGGGCCGGCGATGTCAGGGACGGACGTGCCAGCATGGCTGCGACGAGTGGTGCTGCGGGGCCTCAATGTCGATCCCGATCAGCGCTGGCCGTCGATGCACGCGCTTTTGGCAGAGGTGGAACGGAACCTGGCGGTCGCAGGCCGCCACCGCTTTGCCGTCCGGGCAGCCGCCAAGCTGGCCGGCATCTGGGAGGCGCCGACCCGCCAGCGGAGCGCACTGACCGCCAGCAAGGCGGCCATCAAGCAAGCTTTTCTGGCCACCAACAAACACTATGCTGCCAGCACTTTCGACAAGGTCGGCGGGATTCTGGATCGCTACGCGACCGCCTGGGCCGAGATGTACGTGTCGGCGTGCGAGGCCACGCACACGCACGGAGACCAGTCGGCCGAGGTTCTGGATCTGCGCATGGCTGCCCTTGAGGACGCCTTGCAAGTTCTGCGGGCTCTGTGTGACGCATTCCGATCCGCAACCCCAGAAGTGATCGAGAACGCCGTCGACGCGGCCAGTTCGCTGCCCAGCATCGAACGTTGCGCCGACGTCGCCTTGTTGCGTGCGGTGATCAAGCCGCCCGAAGATCCCCAGGTGCGCGCCACCGTCGATCGGCTGCGCACGCGGTTGTCAGAGGTCCGAGCGACGGCGCGCGTCGGCCGATTGACAGAAGCGCTGAAGGCCATGGCCCCCTTGGAGGACGACGTCAGAACCACCGGCTATGGGCCGCTGCTGGCCGAGACCCTGCTGGAACGCGGATGGGTGCACTCAGAACGGCGCGAGATCGAAGCAGCCGGCCGCAGTTATGAGGAAGCGCTGTGGACCGCCGAGCGGATCGGCTATCAGGAGGTGGTCGCCGAGGCCGCCACCCAGCTGGTCAGCATGACGGCCTACCAGTTCCGGTTCGACGTGGGCGAAGTCTGGGCCAAATTTGCCGACGCCGTTCTTGGCCGGCTGGGCGGGCACGACCGACTGGTCGGCTGGCTGTACAACAACATCGGTCAGATGCGCCAGATGCAAGGGCGCCTGGCCGAGGCAGTGGAATTCACCGAGCACGCCATCGCGGTTAAGGAAAAGAATCTGGGCGGCGACAACCCCGACCTCGGAATCTCGATCGGTAACCTGGCCTGTCTCCTCGGCGAGCTCGGCGATCAGATGCAGGCCGCGGTGCAGGGCGAGCGCGCGCTCGAGATTCTGGAAGCCACGCTCGGACCTGAGCACCCGCGGACCGCGATCTACCTCGCCAACCACAGTGAAGCGCTGTACCACCTCGGTCGATTCAGCGAGGCACGCGCGGTCGGGCAGCGAGCGCTGGTCATTCACGAACGCGAGACGGAATCCGACGGCGTCGTCGTCACCGCCGCCCTGACCGCGCTTGCGCTTGCCCACCTTGACGACGGGCTGGTTGACCAGGCGCTGCCGCTGCTGGAGCGCGCGGTCAAGAACCGGGAGGCGCGCGAAGCGGCCGCGCCCGTTCGCCTGGGGGAAGTTCATTTCGCTCTGGCGCGCGCGCTGGGGCAGGCGACCGGTGGCGACGATCGGGCCCGCGCCCTGGCCGCACGCGCCCGCGACGAGTACAGGCGGGGGATCCCCACGCCCGCCACCGCTCGCGCGTTGGCCGCGATTGATGTCTGGCTGGCAGCGCACGACGCCTCATCCGGTTGAGAAGCGCCGCCTGGGCCAGATCCAGATCCAGCACTGACCGCCCGAAGGTCTCGTTGCGCTAGCGGAATTCGATCGTGGTGAGGCGGCCCAGCTTTTGTCCGCCGAAAAATTTCAGCGTGACGTCGTGAAGGCCGGCGATGTCGGTGGTTACCAGCGACGTCGGTTGAGGTTTGGCGACTCGTCCGGGTTTGATGGTCAATGTCCCCGCTGCCTTGGTGCCATCGATCCAGATGTCGATGCGGCCGGCGCGGGTGTCGGCCAGCGTGGCGGCGAACTGGTGCACGGTGCCGGCGGCGCCGAAGTCGACGGCCTTGAAGGTGGCGCTGTCGCCTTCGTCGAGATCGGTGAGGGCGTCGTCGGTGACGGTCAGGCCGGTGACGATGTCGGCGTTGTTGGCTTCGATCTGGTTGCGCAGGTAGGTGGTGATGGGGAAGGCCCAGACCTTGCCGCGGGGATCCTTGCACGACACGGCGGCGCAGCGCTCCGTGCCGTCCGACAGCTTCTTGCAGCTCATGGTGCAGGCGTCCTGGCAATCGCCGGCGTCGACGAACTGGGCGAACCCGCTGCAGCTGGCCGGCTCCAGCGCGCAAAAGCGTTTCACCTGCGGCCCCTTCTTCACGCTGCGCCCGTGGCAAGAAAACGCCTCGACCGAGAACACGTTGCCGAAGAAGGCGCCTTCCTGGTGAGGGAAACCAAGATCGCTCTCGCCGGGGAGCAGGCTCCTGGTCATGGTGGCGGCGCTGCTGAGCAAGCTGAGCGCGACGTGCTTGCCGGTGCGATTGGTGAGCGCGATCAGGCAGGAGGAGACCTTCTCCTGACAGCTGCGATCGCAGGTGCCGCCATACCATTCGGGGGCCACGCCCAGCGACCCGCGAAATTTCTGACCGCCCGAGCCGGGGGCGGTCAGCTCTTGATCCTCGCGGAGGGCGCAGCGGGCGGTGTACTTCCACAGCATCGCCTGCAAGGCCGTCATCTCCTTGCCGCCCTCCACCTCGTGCGAGCTGGGGAGGCCATTCTGCACCAACGTGAAACGGCCGCCTTCGACGGCGTCTGCTGCTGGCGACCGGGACACCTGGCAACCAGCCGTGGCAACGATCAGGGAGAGAAGAAATGGTCGAGGCGACATGCGTGGAAACGACATCGGCGCCGCGCGATTATGCATCGCCGGCGCCGATTGAAGCAGAAGTGGTTTTGGTTAGCGGGTGGCGATGGAGGCGGCCAGCGACTTGGTGGGGTCGATGCCGGCCGAGATCCAGAGGCTGGCGGGAGCGGAGAAGCCGTTGGCGGTCGCCAGGCCGTTGCTGGTCGCCAGGCCGTTGCTGGTCGCCAGGCCGTTGCTGGTCGCCAGGCCGTTGAACGTCGCAATGCCGTTGCTGGTCGCCAGGCCGTTCGTCGCCGTCAGGCCGTTGCTGGTCGCCAGGCCGTTGCTGGTCGCCAGGCCGTTCGCCGTCGCCAGGCCGTTGCTGGTCGCCAGGCCGTTCGCGGTCAGGGCCGCTTGCGCGCCACCGACCATCGCGAAGGTGGTGGCGGCAATCGCGAGCGCGCTCAGCGTGACCGTCCAGCTCTTCTTCGCCTGAATCTTGTTCGTTTTCATTTTCGTTTCTCCCCTGGAATCTCGGACCTTTTTTTTGTCCTCACTGCGAGGACGATTCCCACTAGAGCAAGGGGTGTGCCGACGACTGGATCGGCCGAAAACGCCGAGAATTACGAAGATTCTGGCGGACGAGAGCGGCTTTCGTATGACTAGCGCCGCTCGTTCGTATGACTAGGCCACGCGCGCTGCTGTGACTAGCGCCGGGGGTCTTATGACTAGGCTCCCGGATATTCGGCGAGCCCAGCGCGACCAGGAAACAACTACGTAATTTGAATTACGTTATTAGCGCGACTAATTCGCGCGACCGTCGCCCCGGCCGATACGCTTCCCTCGCCTCTGGGCGCGTCGAACCAAGCCTAGCCCGACCAGTTCCGACAGCAGAGAGCGCGCTTCGCTCCATGAGCTTCCCATCCTCTGCTCTTCGGACCAGTGCATCAGATCTCCGGCAACGAAGCGCTCCGTTGCGGCGAGCTTTTCCAGCATCGGCAGCGCGTCGGCGTCCAGCGAGAACCCCCTGCGCGAAGTGACGACGTCAATATCGTCCCGACCGCCCTTGGCGACCGAGAAACGAAACGGGTGAACAACCTCGAAGATGTCGCGACGACTCGGCGGCCGAGATTTCGTGGCGGGTTGCCCGGCCGGCGGTTCCTGGGGAGACGGCAATTCTTCGTTCAGCTTCGCCTCCAGTTGCTCGGCAAGAGCGAGGATGCCATCGATGGGACGCCTGGGAGGACGGCCCGTCGAACGCCCACTCCCGAGCCGCCACTCCTCATACTGATTCAAGGCACCGTGAAGCTGATCCGCGAGCCGCCGCGATCGGGACGGAGCTTCGAAGTTGAGACTCATCGAAAGCGAAGGACTGCTGGCCGCTGCGCCGTGCCAGGTCCCGGCAGGCATGTAAAGCAGACTGCCCGGCGCCATGGTCGTTCCGACCAGGCTCCCCTTGCTCGGCATGGTCGGACGGAACCAGGGTTGGTTCTCGCGAATCTGGGGGACGTCTTCTAGCTTCGCCCCGACGAGGGGATCCCGGATGGCTGGCCCGGTGGCGAAGCGCCAATCCTTCGTCCCCTGTAGCTGCAGATTGAAGACGGAGTAGCTGTCAAAGTGCAAACTGTAGCCGCTGTCGGGAGGCGAGAGGAACACCGAGACGGAGATGGCGCCGGTGAAGCCGATCTCCCGGCGAAGCGCCCGTACGAGAGAAAAACAGGGCGGGTAAGCCCGCTGGAAGCCGGACGCGGCGATGGTCATCCCAGCCCAGAAGAGTTCATCGATCTGTTCAGGCGCAATGACAACCTCCTGCGCGGCTCCTTCAGAACGGGCATAGGCGCGCAGGACGCCCGGTTCCAGTGCGCGGCACGCCTTCTTGAAGGAGGTCACATCCAGGGCGAGCGCCCGCAGCAGCCCCGGCTCAACCGGTTGCGCTGGATGATAGGTGCGCAGGTAGAGGTATTCGGACAGAAACTGCTCTCGGTGAGACCGTCCCACCAGCGCGTCCAGGCAAGAGTGGGGAAGAGGAGGCGGATTCGAACCGCCGTCGCCCGATTTTCTCCGCATGAAAGAAACCTAACACGGCCGGCGGGCGCTTCAGCGCAGCCTTCACGACGGTCGTGAGCCGTAAAACACGGCGTCCTCGTACAGCTCCAGCTCGCAGACGAATTCAAATCCGCATCGCTCGAGGATCGCGCGCGACATGGCGCCCGCGTGGACGCACAGGCCGGGCGTGCGCAGACGCTCTGCCTCCGCCCAGCGCGCGGCCACCAGCGCCCGGTAGACACCTCGACCACGGGCGGAAGCGAGCACGCCGCTACCGCTGAGCATCACGCCTGCGTCGCAGGCCTGCGAGAATCCAAACCCGACCGGCTTGTCGTCCAGATAGGCGAGATGAGTGAAGCGCGTCGTTCCGTCTTGACTCTCCCAGAGCGCTGGCGCGGCCGCCATCCAGGCGGCGGCATCCACCGCCGACACGTTGAAGGCATCCATGGCGACGCTGAGGGCCAAGACGTACTCATCGAGGCTGCTGACCATGCTCGTGCGGACCGATGTGACGGCCAGCGGCACTGAGGGCCGCTGCTCCAGCGCCATGACGATCATCTTGTGCTCGTACGGGGTGCGCGCCACCGGCCGAAACCCCCGCTCGACCAGCCGCCGGGCCAACCCTTCCGGCTGGCAGGACGGGCCGACCTGCCAGATGTTCCCGAAGCAGTCGAACTGCCGCAGCGTCGCGCGCACCTCCTCGATCGTCGCATCCAGATCGGCGGCCGTCGTCCGCACCGCTGACGTGGTGGTCTGGGTGGAGGACGACGACGTCACGACCAAGGTGTACCGCGGGGTCTGGATGCGACGAAGGGGGAGCGGCGGAACGCCGACCACGGTGGCATCGGGCTCCTCGGCGAACTCTCGAAGCTTGATCGAGGTGATCGTCATCGTCCCATGATCTCATGATCGGCTGCGCCTCGACAACGGTCGCGCGTTCAAACCCGCTGGCGTGAAGCGCTAGGGATGCGCGATGACGACCAGCGTCTCCGCGCGCGCCAGAACACAACCGAGCACGCGCTCCATCGTTTCAGGGTCGAGGGCCGCGAAGCTCTCGTCGAGCACACGCAGATCGAGTCTTTGAAGAAGAGCGCGTGCGATGAAGATGCGGCTGCGCTCGCCGTGCGACAGCTGCCAGCCGGTGTCGCCAACCAGCTGCTCCATTCCTGACGGCATCCGCGCGATGAGGCCGCCCAGCCCCAGCTCCTGGCACAGCGCCTTTGCCTCCACGACGTCGTCGCGCCCCGGCGGCCACCCACGGCCCATCAGAAGATTGAAGAGCAAGGTCGACGAGAAGATGTGGTTCTCGTGGAACTGAGGAACGACGCCCGCGCGCTCGCGCCAGCGCACCAGGCCCAGCGCGCTCTGGTCGACGCCGTCAAGCGCCAGCGTCCCCAGGTCGGGCGCCCGCAGGCCGGCGATCAGCATCGCCAGCGTCGACTTGCCTCCACCCGACGCGCCTTCCAGCAGCACGCGCTCCCCGCGCCGGATCTCGAACGAGCAATCCGCGATGGCGGCCTCGGCGCGACCCGGGTAGCGGAAACCTATCTGGCGCGCGGCCACCAGAGCAGGGGCCGCGGCGGGCGCGGCGGACGCGGCGCTTCGGCCTGGCGACGAGGAAGCGGCCTGGCCGGTAACCGCGGCGTCCGCCCCCGCGAACAGCGGCGCGACCTGCCGCCAGGCAATGGCAGCCGTCGCCAGCGACGGAAAGGCCTGCGCCAGCTTGCGGAGCGCGCCGTAGATGACCACCACTCCTGCCAACCCCGCAGCGATCCTGCCGGCACCGCCACCCGTCGCTGCGAAGACGGCCGGTGCCAGCGCCCCGAGCCCCGCGAAGAGCCATCCCCGCGGCACCAGGACGGCCAGGGCCGCCGCCGAGCGATCCAGGCCCTGCCCCGCGATGGCGTATTCGTCGAGGGCGCGATCCTCCTCGCCGTGGCGCAGCAACGGTGGCTGCTGCGACACCAGGGTGCGGTGGCCCACCATGCGCTCGACGAGATCGTGCGTCAGCGCGATGCGCAGCGCCGCCCAACGGCGCAGGGCGCGCCAGAAGACGGTGCCCAGGGCCGCCCCCGCCAAGAGCACCAGAGAAAGAAGCGCCAGCGGCAGCCACCCGCGTGCGCCGGCGGCCAGGACGATCACCCCGGTCGTGAGCTCGAAGAGCCCGGCCAACGTCAGCAGGCCACCGCCCAGCGCCAGCGATTCGACCGCCTCCGTCTCCATGACCCGCCCCAGGAGTTGCCCGATCCCTTCGGCGCGCAGCGGCTCCGTGTCCAGCGCCAGCAGGCCGTCCATGAGGCGCGTGCGAAGAAAGCGACCGGCGTCGATCGCCAGGCGGCCAGCGGACCAGGCGGCGAGGAAGTGCGCCGCCACAAGCGCGCCGATGACGCCCAGCCAGGCCGCCGCGCCGCCGACGGCCGGACCGATCCCACGCGCACCCAGCATCCACCAGACGATGACCAGCAACACCAGCTGCACCGCATAGGCGAGCGACGTCAGGGCGAGGCGGCCGAGCAGCCCGGACCGGCGAAGGGCCGCCGCGAACGTTCCCGACGCCGCGCGCACGCGAAACCCGTCGGCGACCGGCGCGCCCGAAAGGACGGCGCCGACCAGCGCGACGCGCACCGCCTCGGTTCGCGACGCCGGCGACGACGCATATGTCAACATGCGCTCGACGGCCGGCGCGACCGGCGCCACCACGGCCGCCGCCAGCAAGCGTGACACGGCGTCCTCGGGCACGGCCGCCGTCCGGCCGTCCGGGCTGGCGACCAGGACGCGGCTCGCCGACTGGCGGACGACCGCCAGCCAGCCACCCGCCGTGTCGCCGTACGGTTCCACGTGGATGATGGAGGGCGCTTCCAGCGCCAGCGGCTTGCCCGGCTCCAGATCTTCATACCTGATCGGGAACCATTCGGGCGCCATCGCCCGGCCGATGGCACGCGCTCCGGCGACGACGCGGGCCACCTCGTCCTTGCGATCAAGGGGCCACAACAGCGCCGCCAGGTCCACGCCGCCGGCGGCGGACTCAATCGTCGCGCCAGCGTCGGGATGGGCCTGGGCGACCGTCATCGGCGGGCCTCCTCATCGGCCAGGACGCGCCCGCCTTGCATCGTCAGCCGCCGCCAGGCGACGGTCCCGCCGCGCGTCCACGCCGCCCGGCGCAGGCGCGCCTCCGCTTCGACAAGCGTCGCGTAACGCGAGGTTGGCTGGGCAACCAGCTGGGCGGGCGGAGCGTCTTCGACCACGCGTCCGTCGGCGACGACCAGCACCCGCGAGAACGTGCGCGTCTCTTCGATGTCATGCGTGACGCAAAGGAGGGTGGTGTCGCGCCATCGGGCGCACGCTCGGGCCAGCAAGTCGTGGCGTTGATCGCGCGCCAGGCCGCGGAACGGTTCGTCCATGATCACCAGGCGGGGCCGCGGGCGGGCGATGCCGCGACCAAAACGCACGCGCTGCCCCTCGCCGCCCGACAACAGCGCGCCGGCCTCGCCCAGGCGCGACCGCGCGCCATCCGGCAAGCGCGCCACCACCTCGCCCAGTTCCGCTTCGCTGATGGCCTCAGCCATCGCTTCTTCCAGCGTCGCTGGCGCCGCCGCCAGGCCATAGGCGAGGTTCTGGTGCAGCGAGCGGTTCCACAGATACACCGTCGGATCGATCCACACGGTCTCTGCGCGCAGCCGGTCCAGCGTGGCGCCCGCCAGCACGGCGCCGTCGACGCGCACCGCTCCTTCGGCAGCGCGGTGCCAGCCGAGCAGCAGCCCGACCAGGCTGGACTTGCCCGCGCCGGAAAGACCGACGATCGCCACATGCTCGCCGGGCGCGATCGCCAGCGCGTCGACAGTGAGGATGGTGTGTCCACCCGCGCGCACCACCACCTCCCCGAACTCGATGCGTACCGCGGACGTGTCGCGCCTGCCCTCCTCCGCCGGCGCCGCGTGCGATGCGCGGGCAGCCGGGTCGGGACGCCCATCCTCGTCCTCGGGGGCGCCCAGCGGCTCGACGAGACGAAGCGTGACGTTGCGCTGGCCGGGCACCTGCTGGACCAAGGTGGCGATTTCCTGGCCCAGCCCCGGCAACGCCAGCGCCCAGTAGGCGACAAGCAGCACCGTCCCGGGATCGCCCGTCGCGGCCGGCGCGGCCGCCCCACGGCCGACGAAGCGCACCAGCAGCCAGGCCGCCAGCCCCCAGCCGACAACGGCCTGCACCGTCTCCGCCGCCAGCGCCGCCCGCAGGGCCGCCCGCGCCCCGGCCAGCCACTCGCGCAGGTGATGGACGTGGTCGCGGGCGATCGCGTCCTCGGCGCGGTGGGTGCGAATGGCGGCCAGGCCGCGGAGCGCGTCGAGATAGAAGCTCGCGAGGGCGCCGGCATGATTGCGCATGCGCATGTCACGCTCGGCGAGCGCCGGCTGCGCGACCAGGGGCACCAGCAACATCGCCGCCGCCAGAGCCAGCGCGAGGGCAGCGTCCGCGGGATCGAGCCAGGCAAGGGCGCCCGCCGTCACCGTCAATTCCAGCGCCGCGCGCACCAACTGACCGCCCAGGCCGGGCAGCGCGCGCAGGCGGTGTGTCAGGTGGGCGCGCTCGGCCATATCGGAGACCGGTCGGCTGTGAAAGTAGCGGTCGCCCAGACGCGGGATCTTGCGCAGGAAGGCACGGCGCATGCGCTCCTCGAGGCGGCGACCGGCACCGCGCAGCGCGGCCGCGACCGGCCACTCGAGCGCCAGCAACGCCGCCGCAGCAAAGAGCGCCAGGCCGACCACGCTGGCGGCGGCGGCGCGACCGGCCGGTGCGAAGGTCCCCGCGATGTGCCCGATGAGCCCGGCGCCGTGGCCCGCGGCGACGTCGAACAGCCCCCGGAAGATCGCCGCCTCGAAGACCGCGCCCAGGGCCGCCACGGCCAGCCCGGCGACCAGAGCGCCCCAGCGCAAGGCACCGTCCTTCTTGAGCAGCTCGAAGAGAGCCTCGCCCGGATGGGCCGGCGGCTCCTCGATGGCGGCGCGTAGCTCGCGGGGCAACTGGGCCCGCAACGTTTCATCGAGCGGCGCGGCGCCGGCCACGTGCACCAGGACGGCCCCGCGCATCGCCACCTGCGGCGTGCCATCCGCGTCGGGTGGCGCCGGCGAGGCGGTGGCGAGGCGCACCGGCAGCACGCCGCCTGCTGTGGCCGACGACGACGACATCTCGGCGGCGATGAGCTCCGCAAGCAGGCGCCCCGCCTCATCGCCGGCGGCGACGGCGCCCCGATCCACCAGGCCTGCCAGAGTGCGCACGGCTGCGTCCAGCGCCGCCAGGCCGCGCCACGACGGATCGGCGAGCGCCACCTCGACCAGTGCGGCGCCGCCGTCGGGGAGACCGAGCGGCGCCAGGCGTTCGCGCAGTGGCGCCGTGAACTGTTCCGAACCGGCCCAATCACGAAACGCCTCCGCCGGCACGGTCATCGTGTGCACATAGACGTCGCGGAGAAAGGCCTCGCGCCGCACCCAGCGCCGCCCCCGCGCCGGATCCATCACCTGAACCCAGGGCCCGTGCGCCCGCCAGGCGACGACAAAGTGCGTGAGCCCCGACGGCAGGCGTACGACGACGATGGCCGGCAAGGCCTCCGAGCCCTTGAGCAGCAGGTGATCAAGCGGGATCATCACCTGCTCCGACTCGAGGCCGACCTGCCGCGCCAGTGCCTCCAGCGTGTCGATCGACGTCCCGTCGACGGAGGTCTGGCAGGCCTCCCGCAGCCGACCGTAGCTGACGGGAACGCCGAAGCCTTCCAGGAGACACTTGAGCGCCGCCGGCCCGCAATCCATGGCCGACGTCTGGATCACTTCAGGGGCGAAGAATCGGCGCTTCGGTCCCGACAGCGGCGGCGACGACGTGGACGGCGGGGACATGCAGCCGATAGAAGCTACAATGCCCACCCCGGAGGCGACCATCCCCAAAGATCCCCTCACGCTGGCCATCACCGCGCATCAGCGAGCCGCGGCGCTGCGCGCTGAAACGCGCCTGCCCCAGGCCGAGCGCGCCTGCCGTCACGCGCTGGCGCTCTACACCCGCGCCGAGGGTG
The DNA here is from genome assembly GCA_035577105.1 of Polyangia bacterium. Taxonomy (GTDB): domain Bacteria; phylum Myxococcota_A; class Polyangia; order Fen-1088; family Fen-1088; genus DATKEU01. Next base: position 3,845 of record DATLVT010000954.1, on the reverse strand, counting down.
GCAAGAGCCCCGACGTTGCCAACGCCCTGTTCGAGCTCGGCCGAATCCTCGAGGGACGGGATCGGGCGCGCCAGGCGCGCCGCGCGTATCTGCGCGCGCGGGCGATCCTGGGACCACCGCGCGGCGGAAAGAACGCCGACCTGGACGTCGCGCGGCTCTCGATCCAGGCGCTGACCTGCGCGGCCACAATCGATCGACAGCTGGGCGCCTATGCCGCCGCCGAGCGCGCCTTCCGCGTGGCGCTGGCCGAAACGAAGCGCGTGTTTGGCCCGGACGATCTGGACGTCGCCAGCCTCCTCAACAACCTGGGCGTCCTGCGCAAATATCAGGGCCGCTTTGACGAGGCCGTCGTCTTCTACCGGCGCGCGCTGCCGATGTTGAAGGCCAGCGCCAGGCGCAACGGCGATCGCAGCGCGCTGGCAACCCTGTACCACAACATGGGTGGCATCGAGCACGCGCGCGGTCGGTACGCCGCCGGTGAACCACACGCGCGCCGGTCGGTGGCGCTGCGCGAGGCCGAGCTGGGGCCGCAGGACGTCACCGTCGCCGCGGACGTCGCGGCGCTGGCGGCTCTGGTCGAGGGTCGCGGCCGACTGGACGAGGCGGCCGCCCTCTATCAGCGCGCCCTGGCGATCTTCCGGCGCAAGCTTGGACCACGCAGCGCCGAGGTGGCTCTCGATCTCGCGGGCCTGGCGTCCGTGCGCCAAGCACAGGGACGCCTGCCCGAGGCCCGGCGCCTCTACGAACGTGCCCTCACGCTGCAAGAACAGGTGTTCGGGCGCGTCCATCCGGAGGTCGCCATGACGCTCAACAACTTTGCGACGCTGGAACGTCAGCGCGGGGATCTTCCACGGGCCCGCGCGCTGTATGCCCGAGCCTGGAGGACCTATCGCGCGATTGTCGGAGAGCGCCATCGATACACGCGCCTCTGCCGCGCGAACCTGCGCGCCGTGGAGAAAGAGAGCGCCCGCCGCCCCAGCCCTGGTCGCTGATCTGACAAATGAGCGTGGAGGCCGAAGCGGGGCCTCCACGCCAGGTCGTTTTAGACGTGCAGCGCGCGGTTGTGGTTCATGCCCAGCAAGCCGCCGGCCTTGACGCCCGACTTGATCTTCAGCCCGGACCGGTTGTGGTTCATGCCCAGCAAGCCGCCAGCCTTGACGCCCGACTTGATCTTCAGCCCGGACCTTGAAGTGGTTTTCATTTGCTCTCTCCTGGAAATCTTTCAGACGTTTTTGTTTGCCCTCACTGCGAGGACAATTCCCTTTTTAGCAAGCGCTGTGCCGACGACGGCTTCGAGTAAAACAGCGGGAATTACAAAGATTCTTGAGAGCGAGCCATTTGGTCTTATGACTAGAGTGGCGGTGCCGTATGACGAAACCACTGCTGGCAATATGACTAGCGTTCGCTCGGTTATGACTTGTTCGGGCTGAGCTGCCCTCCGCGGAAACGCTGGTCTACAATTGAGAAATTTTCTGTATTTTGTAACGCATAAACAAATTGTGGGAAGTTGCGCCCGCACGAACCCACCCGAGCGCCAGCGCTCGCGGTGTACATTCCATCCCCATGGGAGACGACAGGCGACTGACCTTGGTCCGTGAACGCGAAACGCGCGACCGGGTGATCGCCCAGCTCTCCGAGCATTTCGCCCATGACGTCCTTGACGTGGACGAGTTCGAGCGCCGGGTCACGGTGGCCCACACCTCCCCGTCTCTCGGGGAAATCGAGAATCTTCTGGCCGACCTCCCCGCCACCGCGGCGGCCATCGTGCCGGCGCCCCAGGACAAGCCTCGTCCGGCCCTGGTCCCCGCTTCCGAGGTCCGGCAGGAGCAGACCGTGCTGGCCATCATGGGCGGCGTCGATCGCCGCGGCTCATGGACCATGCCGCGCCGACTGCGCGTGGTGGCGATGATGGGAGGCGCTCATCTCGATCTCCGGGAGGCCCGCTTTCCGCCCGGGCCGGTCGAGATCGAGGTCTTTTCTCTAATGGGCGGTACGGAGATCATCGTGCCGCCCGGCCTGGCCGTGGAGACGCACGGGACGGCCATCATGGGTGGCTTTCAGGAGATCAACCGAGCCCCTGCCCAGCCCGATCCCGACGCGCCGCTGCTGCGGGTGCACGGCTTCGTCATGATGGGCGGCGTGAATATCCGCATGCAACTTCCCGGCGAGAGCGACCGCGACGCTGGGCGGCGCCAGCGCCGGGAACACAAGCAACGCCTCCGCGAACAGCGTCGCCAGCGCCGCATCACAGGCAATTCCTAGCAGGACGGCGCGGCCGCTCGGCCAGCGGGCGCCCCCTTGCGCCGGTGCGCCGCGTGGCCATTATCGTTGCAGCGCGAACTTCCTGTTGCCCCCTCGGGGCCCGTGCTAGGTTACGGCGGTTCCGGAACTAGCAATACGCTTACAAGCGAGCGAGACATATCGTGGAAACCTCACAAGAAGCGCCAACCAAACAACCCTTCAGTTTTGAAGTCGAGTCTGCGGCGTACGGTCTGCGCGAACGCCAGCGCGTGCGCCGTCTCTTCTTGCGCCGGAAGATCGAGAACTGGATCGGCACCATCGTGGTGGTTGTTCTTGCCGGATGCGCCGTGCTCGCGTTGATGAACACCAAGCTCACGCTCAGCGACAACCCCGGCATCCAGGGCTTCCGCAGCAAACGCTGATTCGGGCTGAACGCCCCTTCTAGAGTTTGTCCATGTACTGGCTGGCCACCTGAGCGACGGTGGCGCTGGGCGGCCCGAGATCGATGACCGCGTGGCGCAATGACGCTTCCGCGGCGCGCTTGTCTCCCGCCATGAACTGGACGTAGCCAAGCCACACCACCGGCAAGGGATCGCGCGGTGACAACCGGATGGCGTGGTCCAGCGCCTGCCGCGCAGGGTTCAACTGGCCGAGGACCGCGTTCGCGGCGCCGAGGCGGGTCAGCATGACGGCCCCGCGCGGCGGATCGGCATCCGGCGGGCACAACCGCAGGGCCAGCTCTTCCAGCGCCACCCCTTCGGCCAGCGTGGCGGGCGCCCGGGAGTTGATCCCCTCGCGCAGGCGGGCCCCGCCCAGGGCGCTCTGGGCGCCGCACGAGCGCGGGTTGACCCGCGCGGTGGCGGCCCACAGGCGGTCGTTGTCGTGCCAGTCGCCGTGGCGCAGATTCGCAATCACGACAAAGGCGATGGCGACACCGGCGCCGGCGATCCACAGGGCCGCCCGACCGCGCGGCCAGCGGGCAACAACCAGCGGAACAGTGGCCGCCAGCGCCAGCGCCACGCCGACCAGCGGCAGATAGAGAAACCGCTCCGCCGCCGGAACCGGGACGGGAATGATGTTCGACACCGGCAGCAGCGCCAGCGCGAACCACGCCAGGGCGAAAGCGATGAGCCGCTGCCCGCGCAAGTGGGCGGTGACCGTCACAGCAACGAACGCGGCCAGCATCAAGAACGCCGGCAGCCGGGCTGCCCATGGCTGCGGCCCGAAATCAAAATAGCCCGTATAGTCGGCGCACAGCGGCCAGGGCACGAACAGCAACCGCAGGTAGTGGGCAAACACGGCCGGCATCTCCAGCAGCGTGGCGGCGCGGGTGCCACCGGGAAAGCTGGCGTAGGCGCCCGGCGTGTTCATGGGACCGAAGCGGATCGCCAGATAGACCAGGGTGACCGTCCCCAGGACCACGGATTCGCGCACCATGCGCGAACGGCGCTGCGACCCGGATTCACCTTTCACGGCATCGCCCAGTCGCGAGAGGTTCCCGACAAGGAGCAGCGCCGGCATCACCACGGCCGACTCCTTGGACAGCAGGGCCAGAACGTAACAGCCGACGGCGGCGGGCAGGCGATGCGACCAGGCCAGCAACA
>DATLVT010000953.1:0-7636 GCA_035577105.1 Polyangia bacterium | reverse complement strand
ACGCGCCACTATTCATTGATGGCTGCCCTGGCCCGCTCCCACGGCGCGGTCGTGCGCGTCCCGATCGTGCAGCGACTGCCAGTTCGCTCGCTGGTGGCGGTCGCCGCGGAGAACGCGCGCGAAGGCTGCGTCCGCGAAACGTTCGGGGCGCTGACGGCCGCCTATCAGGTCAGTCACGCGCAGGATCCGCTGCTGCGCGCCGCGATGAACACCATCGCCCGCGACGAGGCGAGGCACGCGCGTCTGTCGTGGGCGGTCGACGCCTGGGCGCGCACCGTCGTGCCGCGGGCGGCGATTGCCGTCCTTGACGAGGCCAAGGCGGCGGCGGCGACGGAAATGGCCGCCGAACTGGCGGCGGCGCCGCCACCGGACCGACTGGCCGCGGCCGTGGGGCTTCCGTCGGCGGCCGTGGCGGGTGACTTGATGGAACGCGGCCGGCGCTCACTGTGGGCGGCATAGCTGATCGCCACGACGCCCGTTGATTCCAGCTCACCTCACTGCGAGGTGCACACCCGTCCGTTGGTGCACAGGCTCTGGCTCAGGCACAACCGCTGGCTGGCGTTGCCGGCCAGCGCGCAGCAGCACTCTCCCGCTTGCGGGCAGAGGATCGGCATGCAGCGGGCAGACCTGGCGGTGGGCTGGACGCACGAGTAGCTGGCGGCGCACAGATCCAGTTCGCTGCCGGCGCAGGTCGCGACCACGACCGGCTGGGGGCTGACAACGCAGCGTCCTTGCGCACAGTACATCGCCACCACGCCGGGAACATTGGGGGCAGCCTGGCCGCAGGTCTCGCCGCACTTGAGCTTGTTCTGCGCGTTGTCGGGAGCGCAGGTGCCGTCCTTCTGCCCGGTCCTGGCCATCGTGCAGGCGTTGCACCGCACCGGATCACCGGTGTCGCAGGCGCTGTCAGCAGACCCCGTCGACGCAGAAGTTGCTGCTGCACGACCCGTTCGTCTGGCAGGGCTGGCCGATGGGCAGCGGACCCGCTGGCCGGTCAGCCGCCAGATCCAGCCCGGCGCTGCCGTCGTTGCCGATCGGGCCGCCGTCGCCGATGACGCCGTCGCTCCGGCCGGCGACGTCCATGGATACCGCGCCGTCGATGGTGATCTCGTCGGAGGGGCCCGCCTCGGGCACGGTGACAAAGGTTTCACCGAGAGCACCGGCGTCTCCCACAACCACCACCGCGCCTTCCTGTTTCTGGCAAGCCGAGCCAAGACACGCGATCGCGATGATGAACGAAGCCCTGACAAGACTGGGAGCGCCCCACCGTCGATACATCGGGCACAGCCTAGTCACGAACGGCCAATCTGGCCAGGCCGGTTCAGTCGGCGAATTCCGGCGGATCCAGGCGCATCGTCAGGCGGCCAGCCGCATAAGCCGCCACCACAAAACCGCAAAGCGCCGCCGTCAGCGAGGCGTGGCGATCGACGATCAAGTAATAGCCCCACATCCCGACGATCATGCCGCCCGTGCCGGCCAGAGTGGCCCCGATCCGCGTGCGGCCGGCGACCTGACTTTCCTTGCCACAGGCCGCGCACGTCACCGTCGCGTTGCCATAGCTGCTGGGAATCAGTTTCCAGGCCGCCACCTTCACACGCTGGCCGCAGTGCGGGCACGAGTCGCGGGCGATGCCGGCCAGTTCCTGGTCGTCCATTCTGCCGCCGACCTTCTCACAAAAACCGGGACGGGCGTTGCGTAAACAACGCTGCCCAGACTTCACCGCCACCGCCCGTTGCCAGCGCCGCGCGTCGACCGTATCGCGTCGACCACCCGTCATGACACCGGACCAGATCAACCGCGTCCGGCACGCCCCCGTCCGTCATCGTCATCAGCGCCGTCAGCGTCATCACCGAGACGACGTATGCTTCCTGCGTGAGCAAGGCGTTCACAAAAGATGATCGACCCGACGAGCCGCTGGTCGTTCGCCATCGGCCGCCCCTGCCTGACGGCGTTCCCAACTACGTCACGCGCCGCGGGCTGCAAGCCATGCGCGCCGAGGTGGCGGCCGCCGAACCGGGCAGCCGGCGGACCGAGCTGGAGCGGCGAATCGCCACCGCCGTGCTGGCGCCGCCGCCGACCGATCGCGACGAGATCCGTTTCGGCGCGCACGTGACCATGCGCGGGCAAGAGGGGCCGCTCCGGCAGGTGCAGATCGTGGGCGTCGACGAGGCAGAGCCGGGCGCGGGCCTGGTCGCCTTCCTGGCGCCGCTGGCGCGTGCGCTCCTTGGACGGCGCGTCGGCGACCTGGTGACAGTGCGCGCGCCAGGCGGCACCGAGGAGCTGGAGATTCTGGCCGTCGCTTACGACGACGAATGAAGCCGACTGTTAAGTGATAGAGACCGTGCCGACGTGGCATGGATCACGCCGCGACGACAACCGGACGAAAAGGGGATTGTCGAGATGCCCGCCTCCGGGCAATGCTCTTCAGCATGAAAAATACCTTATCGGTCACGGGTGCGATCTTTCTGGCGATGATGGGTCTGTCTGGCTGTGGCGACTCGGGCGGCGCTTGCGGTAACACGGCGGCGTGCGGGGGCGACATCGTGGGAACGTGGACCGTCACCTCATCCTGCGTGAGCGCGACCGCATCGATGTTCGACAGCAGCTGCCCAGGCGCGACCATCGGCAACGTCAACATCAAGGTCACCGGGACGGCCACCTACAACGCTGACAAGACCTATACATCCAGCGCCACGTTCTCGGGCAGCGAGAGCGTGACCCAGCCCGCCTCCTGTCTCAGCGTGAACGGCTCCATGGCGTCGTGCGCCCAGCTGACCCAGTCGCTGGCGGGCAACCCAGGTTTCAAATCAGCCACCTGCACGGGCACCGGCGGTTGCACCTGCAACATCGTCCTCAATGACGACACCACCATGGAAACCGGAACCTATACGACCACGGCGGCCGGCCTTCTGACCGAGACCCCGGCGGGCGGCGCCGCCTCGCAGAGCGACTATTGCGTCAAAGGAAAGACCATGACCGACTCGCCCCACGCCGGGTCGGCCATGATGGGGGAGTCGCTGTCGGGGACGATCACGCTGACGAAGTCATGAGCCGCGAAAGACGATTGCGTGAACGCGCCGACTGCGGCGATGCTGCCCTCCACATGAAAAATATCCTGTCCGTTCTTGGGGCGACCTGCCTGACGATGGTGATTCTCGCTGGCTGCGGCGGTTCGGGCGGCACGTGCGGCAACACGGCGGCGTGCGGGGGCGACATCGTCGGCACCTGGACCATCACGTCCTCCTGCGTGAGCGGCTCGGTGTCGTCCTCCGCCTGCGCGGGTGAGACCGTCGACACCGCCAATCTCAAGATCTCCGGAACGGTCACGTACGCCGCCGACATGACCTACAACGTGAACAGCATGCTTTCCGGCAGCGAGACCTTGACGCTGCCGCTGTCGTGTGTGAACCAACCGGGCGCCACGACGCCGATGAAGACGTGCGACCAGCTGAGCGGGACACTCATGGGTTCCATCAGTCAGTCGATCACCTGCACCGGCAGCTCCGTCTGCACCTGCCACGTCGTCATTGCGAACCAGACTTCGATGACAACCGGAACCTATTCAACGACCACAGCCGGTCTGCTGACCGAAACCCCGATGGGTGGGTCGCCTTCGCAGAACGACTACTGCGTGAAGGGAAAGACATTCACGCTGTCGCCCCACGCGGCTGCCGCCATGATGGGCCAGTCGGTCTCCGGCACGATCACGCTGACAAAGTCGTAGGCCGCCGGTACTTCACGAATCCCGCCGCCGCCACACCGACGCCAGCCACGGTTGCTGCTCTGGCGGAAGCCCGGGTGGCCTGAAGTAGTGAAGCAGCTCGTCGAAGCCGGCCGCGTTCAGGAAGCGTCGCCAGCCGGCCAGATCGTGATAGACGCCGTAGCGATCGCCGCCCGACCAACCCTCGCGGTTGTCGCCGCGCGGGTTGGAGCTGAACAGCACACCCCCTGGCGTCAGGGCCGCGTGCAGCCGCCGCAGCACGCGCGGCAGCTCCTGGGTCGGCACATGAAACAGCGACGCGTTGGCAAAGATGCCGTCGAAATGTGCCGCCGGAAGATCCAGGTGCAGGAAATCCTGGTGCAGCACCTGGCAGCCGGTCAGCCGGCGCGCCATCTCCACAAAGCGCGCCGAACCTTCCAGCCCGATCGCCCGATGTCCCAGCCGCTGAAACGTCAGCAGGTCGCGTCCCGGCCCGCAGCCAAAGTCCAGGATCGTGAAGGGCGGCTTCCCTTCCAGGTGGTCCAGCAAGGCCGCGACGTTCTGCGAGACGTCGTGATCGCGCGTGCCCTCCCAGAAGGAGGCGGCCGCGACGTCATAGTGGGTGACCGTGCGGGCCGTGATCGCCGCCAGCTCGTCTGGCGTCAGCGCGCCGTTGCGGTCGGGCATGATGGCAAAGGTTACTACAGCGCCGGCGCACCGCCGGCCCACGCCGCCTTGCCGCGTGGACAGCCGCCAAGGAGCGATGCTAGTTTGAGGCAGTCGCGCCGGTGGATGGGTTGCGCCGCGTCCCGCCGCTTGGCCCGTTGAATCCGGGACGATCCAGGAGGATCAATGATGCGTCGCCTTTCGCTGTTCGGGCTCGCTCTTCTGGCCGTCGGCTGCGGCTCCAGTTCATCCAGCGGCGGCGGTTCGGGCGGCGCATCCGGAAGCGGCGGCGCCATCAGCGGAACGGGCGGCGCCCTGACCGGAAGCGGCGGCCAGGCGGGGACGGGCAGCGGCGGCGCCGCGGCCACGGGAGGGACCGTCGGTGGCGGCGGCTCGGGCGGCGCCAGCGGGTCCGGCGGCGCCGTCGACAGCGGCGGTGGCAATGACAGCGCGCCTGGCGACGGCAATGGAGGCGGTTCCTGCCCGGCCGGCGCCGTGATCTGCGAGGACTTCGAGAAATACGCCGCCAACGCCACCGACCTCAGCCCGGACTGGGTGACCTACAAATATGGCGGAGCGACCCTGCAGGTCGACACGACCAAGGCGTTCAAGGGGACCAAGGCGTTGCACATCACCGCGCCGGTGGGCGGCCGCAAGTACGCGGACATCATCAAGCAGAACCCGCTGGACAAGGAGCTTCTGCCCCTCAAGCATTTCGGGCGCGTGATGGTCTGGCTGACCAGCCAGCCGAGCACGGCGCACTGGAACATCAATCAAGCCAGCGGGCCGGCCGCTTCGCCCAACCCGATTGAGATCTCGAAGTACAGCTATGGCGGTCAGAACTCTGTGCTGTCCCCCAACTACACGCTGCGCCCGCCCATCGGCGACAACCTGACGCCCCTGCGCGGCGGTGGCCCGGAAGGCACCGACATGAACACCGCCCTGTTCGACTGCGGCCCGAACACCCGGACGCAGAAGGTCGACAACGGCCGCTGGGTCTGCTGGGAGTGGATGTTCGACGGACAAAAGAACCAGCTCCGCCTTTACCTGGACGGCACCGAGCAAACCGAGGCCGCCGTGAACGGCGTCGCCGGCACCTGCGGCGCCTGGCAGGGACCAAAGATGTTCACCAAGATGATCATCGGCTGGGAGCAATACACGGAAGCCAGCGACAAAGTACAGAGCGCCTGGCTGGACGACCTGGTGGTCAGCGACCAGCGCGTGGGGTGTCCGGCGCCTTGAGGAATGGAGGGTCTTCGATCCTCCGCTGTTGTTCTCATCGTCCTGGCATGGAGCTGCAATGCCTCCGCAGATGCGCCCTTCATCAGGAGACGAACCAGAGCGCATTGACTCGCGCAGCAAGGCTTTCTTCGCAGTGCCGTCGTCAGACAGGAAGGCAACCGTGATCTTCCGACGACAAAAACCGAAGGATGAAGAGCTCTGGCGAATGGCCGGCTGGAATGACAACGCCTATCTCTCGGACGACGGTGAGTACCTCACCGTCGGATACGTCGGAAACAACCTTCTGGAACTCGACTACACCCCAGGCCAGGCGATGTTGCAGTTCTACAAGCGAGGAAAGTTGATCCGAGCTGTTCCACTGAGCGAACTGATTCGAGACATGAAATCCTTGCGACGGTCCGTGTCCCACTATGCCTGGGGCTATTACCGGGGGCTGGTGGCACCTTACAGATTCGCGGTGGACACCATCGAAGGACGCCGCTTGATCTACGACGTGACCACCGGAGCGCTGGTGCAGGAAGAAGCGCTCAAGCCGCGGCATTGATCAATACGACGTGGATCGCAGCGCGGCTTGATCCGGGTTGCTGCGGCGCTTCGCCAGCCAGGTGTTCAGTTCGGTCCGGACCCAGCGTCGTTGCTCGTCGCTGAACCCCTCCATCAGTTGAAACGCGCGCGAGCCATCTTCAATCACCAACAGCGGCACATCGACTCCGCCACGACCGTCCGCCTCGCCTCGGGTGACCTGATCAAAGCGAACGCGCAGCTTGTCGACATTCAAGGCGCGTTTCCAGCCGAAGGGCAGAGGGCGAATCCATCCGGCCTGGGAACTGATTTCAATCCGATGATGCTTCAGCATCGCTCGGGCCGCGCCAAACACGATCCCGATCCCGATCAGCCAAAACGGAAGGGCCATCGACGCAGCACCGAGGTCCTTCTCACCCAGGGTGCGTTGCGTCCACTGCCCGGAAATAGCCAGGCAAAGCACCCCTCCGATGAGCTGGCGAATGGCCGGCCAGTGGACACCTCGCGGTGGTGTCTGAAGCACAAACCGATCCTGAGCAGATCGCAGCTCGATCTTCGAATCAGCAATCCCGGTGCTGCTGGGGAATGGATTGTCGTCCTTCAAATTCGAGTCGCTCTGATGCGATTATATGGCCGTCGATACCCCGGCAAAAAGGCCAAGAGTTCGACCAGCGACAATGACGTCCGACGCGGAAACAGAAACTCGCCAGCAGGCGGCCCGCCTGCTTGACCAGGTCATGCGCGGTAAACGCGCTGTCCTGTTTCCTCCGGGGACAGTCGCCGCCAGCCTCTTGGTGCCTGCATTTGCCGTGGGGGCCGCGGCGCTGGCCACAGGCGTGGCCGTGCGGGTTTCCGACAGCCCGAACGCCATTCCCGCGGCGGCGCTTCTTGGCACGGCCATGGTGACCGTGGCCATGGCAGGCCAGGTCTTCATCGTCCGCGGCCGGTCGCGCCACCGTATCTGGATGCGCGCCTTCGCGCGCGCGCTGCTGGGATGCACGATAGCGGCGGCGCTGATCGGGCTGGTGAATCACGTCTCCGTTCCGTGGATACTCGGTATCGGGGCGATCGGCGCCTTCGCGGTGTGTGAGGTGATCCTGGGCTCCCGAGCCTATCTCGCATTCGCGTCCTTCATGTCACTGAAGCGGCAATACCGTGAGGATCAACTCGCCGCTCGCGCGCGGGTGCTGGGGCGCCACGCTGGCAAGCTCGACGAAGGTCGGGGCCGCGACGGAATCGGCCAGTGATGTGCCGCCGGTCACGCCTTTCAACAAAAACAAATTGTGGAGGGCCATCGACTCCGGCGATGCTGGCCCGACATGAAAACTATCCTATCGGTCATGGGCGCGAGCTGTCTGGCGGCGATGATGATTCTCTCGGGCTGCGGCGGCTCGGGGGATTCGGGCGGCACGTGTGGCAACACGCCTGGCTGCGGGGGTGACATCGTGGGCACGTGGACCATCGCCTCATCCTGCGTGACCCCCGGGCCATCAATGCCCGCGGTCT
>DATLVT010000952.1:0-14102 GCA_035577105.1 Polyangia bacterium | reverse complement strand
TGGTGGCCAGTCCCGACTCGTCGATTGGCGACATTGCGGCGGCCGTCGAAAAAGATCCCCGGATGGCCGCCGAGATCCTTCGAATGGCGAATTCGGCCGCCTATATCCGACTGGGGCGGGCGACCAACGCCAAGGCTGCCGTTGCGCGGCTGGGTCTACGGCATGTGCACAACCTGGCGCAGACCATTTTTTTGCAAGGACTGTGTGACGTGCGCGAAGGTCCCTACAAGACCCTCTTGAGTATGGTGTGGCGCCGCTCGGTTGCGCGGGCGCTGTCGATGCGGGCGTTGTGCGACCTGCTTGATCCGCTTCACGCGCTCAACGGAAATACGGCCTACATGATCGGCCTGATGTCCGATATCGGAGCTTCGCTGTTGCTGTGGGTGGCCAGCGAAAGACTGCCCGGTAACCTGACGGTCGACGACGTTCGCGACACCGGCGCGCTGCTGGACGTCGTTCGCAAGAGTCACGAACAGCTCGCCGCCGCCATGCTCGTCCGCTGGAACTTCGAGAAGGTCATCGTTCTCAGCTGCTCGCAACACCATGCCGCAACCCCGCCGGTCACCAATCCGCTGTGGTGGAGCTTGTCGGTCCTTGGCGATCACCTGGCGTCGATGCTTATCCCGGGAGACGATCCCACCTCGACCAACCCGCGGAGCCGGAGCATGGTCGAGCGGTGCGCCGCCGAGTTTTGCCTGCCCAGCACCGTGCTCGGGCGCTTGCTTGACCAGTTGAAGGACGAGTTCGCGGCGGTCGAGGGCGGCAAGATCTGAGCGCGGTGAAAAAAGGCAGGCGCCGGCGACAGGCGGCTGCTGGTGCCTGCTTGCGGGCTCGACCGGCGGCGCGCCCGCCCTACCCGCGCAGCAGGCGGTCCAGGTTGGCCTTTTCCCAGGCGCAGGCGCGATCGTAATCGGCGAAGGTCCGCTCCTCGGCCAGGAACTCCTTGGTGTGAAAGCGGCGGCGGCCGTCCTTGCGCAGGACCTCGTGCTTGCCGTGCAACATCTCGTGAAAGACGATCCACGAGACGAAATAGTCGGGCACGTGGGCCTGATCCAGCGCCGGGTGGATGCGGATGATGCGGTCCTCGACGGCGAAGCTCCCCATCTTGATCGATCGCCGCCGGCGCTTGCGGTCGGACACCGGCCCCCAGGTGATGCGCGCCTCCAGCTTGCCGTCAAAGCGCTGGTCGTTCAGGCGATCAAAGATGGCCTTGAGGTCGTGGTGCGCCCCCGCGGTTCGCAAGTGGACCTTGCGCGGCTGCCGCACCTGCTGGCGGATGATGTGCTGGTTCTGTTCGATGTATTCGCCCAGCAACGCCGAGGCGCGCCGATCGTTGTGCACGACGTACCGAGCAAGCGCCCTGACGATGCGCTGGCCCGCTCCGACGAACATGTGGTGTAAGCGCAACCGGTACCCGTCCAGCTTTCGTCGCACGGAGATCATGCTGTAGTGGTTGTTGGTCAGCCGCAGCTCGAGGGTCTTGCCTGGCGGCAGGTACAGCGCCAGCGCGGTGGCCACCATATCAGCGTCGTCTTCCGCGCTGCGCGGGGCGCGCACCTGCTTGGCCGCCTTGGGGGGGCGAAATTCGCGCCGTGATTGACTGCCCGGCAGGAGCGTCGCAACGGGGTTCGATTCTGTCGCCAGCGAGAAAGGGAGCTGGAGCTGGGCTCGCTGGGCCGAGGGGGTGCGCAGGCCCGGGCGGCGGTCTTCCGGGCGGAGGTGACTTCTCAATGTGGCCTCTCTTTAAACATGCTCCCTCGGTAGAAGCCGCGAAAGCCTATCAAGCGACCAGCCGCGAATCAAAAAACCGTATCTTTCGGCATTTATTTGACTTTAGTTGTTGATAACTTTTTCGTCACGCCCCCCGCCCGCCGTTGATATTTTGACCCGGCCGGGACTAAGCTCGCCACGGGTGAAAATTCAAATCCTCTACTTTGCGGTGCTGAGGGAGCGTCTGGGGCGGGAGCAGGAGGCCATCGAATTGCCCGCCGAGGCGTCGGTGAGCGTCGCGCTGGCGGCCCTGGCCGCCCGCCACCCCAGCATCGCGGGGCTGCTTCCGCGGGTACAGACGGCGGTGAATCGCGCCTTTGCCGAGGCGACGGCGCCCTTGCACGACGGGGACGAGCTGGCGCTGATCCCGCCGGTGGCGGGCGGCTCGCCGTTTCGACGGGCGGCCATCATGTCGTCGCCGCTGGTCCTGGCCGACGTCATCAGCGCGGTGGAAGGGCCTGATCGGGGCGGGGTCGTCACCTTCACGGGCGTGGTGCGTCGCTACGGCCAGCGAGCGGACGTGGTGCGTCTGGAATACGAGGCATACGCCGAGATGGCCGAACAGGTCCTGATCGACATCGCCGACGAGATCGAACGGGAATGGTCGGGAACACACGTGGCCATCCACCATCGGGTAGGCGCGCTGGCGGTGGGCGAAGCGGCGGTGGTGATCGCCGTGGCCGCGCCCCACCGGGCCGAGGCCTTTGACGCGTGCCGCGCGGCCATCGACCGCCTGAAGCGCCGGGCGCCCATCTGGAAGAAAGAGATCAGCGAGACCGGCGAAGAGTGGATCGGCCTGGGCCCGTAGGACCGCCTTGACGCTTTCTTGAAAATTCCGGCAACCGCCGGTGTCCCTGTGCCGAGAACATCGGCATGAATGAAGGTAAAAGTGGGGCGCTGGCGGCGATCGTGGGGAGCAGCGCGGAGCTACAGACGGTCTTGACCCGCGCCGCCGCCGTGGCGCCCACCAGCGTGCCGGTGCTGGTCACCGGGGAAAGCGGCACCGGCAAGGAGCTGCTGGCGCGGGCCCTGCACGAGCTGGGACCGAATCCGTCGGGCCCGTTCGTCGCCGTCAACTGCGGCGCCCTGGCGCGCGAGCTGGCAGAGAGCGAGCTGTTCGGGCACGAGCGGGGGGCCTTCACCGGCGCGGCGGGCCGGCGGGTGGGCTGGTTCGAGGAGGCGGCCGGCGGCACGCTGGTGCTCGACGAGATCGGCGAGCTGCCCCTCGAGTTGCAACCAAAGTTGCTGCGGGTGCTGGAGTCGGGACGGCTGCGTCGGGTGGGCGGCGCCGGCGAGGTCGCGGTGCGGGTGCGGGTGGTGGCCATGACCTTGCGCAACCTGGAAGGCGAGGCCCAGCGGGGCGCGTTCCGCGCCGACCTCTTCTACCGGCTGGCGGGGTTCGAGCTGGCCCTGCCCCCTTTGCGCCGGCGGCGCGAGGACATCGCCCTTCTGGCCCGGCATTTTCTGGACGAGATCGCCGGCGAGGTGGGGGAGCGGCAACTGGCGCCGTCGGCGATCGCCGCCCTGGAGGGCGCCGAGTGGCCGGGGAACATCCGGCAGCTGCGCAACGTGGTGAGGCGCGCGGCGATCTTGACTGGCCAGGTGATCGAGGCGGCCAACCTGGATCTGCCGCCGGCGCCCCGTTTTCGCATCGCCGACGAACCGCTGCGCGTACGCCTGCGCGACGTCGATCAGCCGACGCCCGCGCCCCTGTTGTCCACGATGACGCCGACGACGGAGGCGCCGCTTCACTACCCGACGACGCTGACCGAGATCGGCAACGACGATCAGCTGAGCCTGAGCAACCGAACGTTCGAGGAGATCGAAAAGGCGGTCCTGGTCTGGGCCCTTCGTCGCAACGACGGCAGCCGGCGACGCGCCGCCAAATCACTCGCCGTCGCCCGCTCCACGTTTTGCGACAAGGTCAGGAAGTACGGCCTGGCCCCACGCACCGCCTGAAGACAGAGCCGCTGCCTGCCCCGCTCGTTCCCTTCTTACTTGGGCTGCTCGCCCTCGCCTTCGGTCGCCGGGGGCGGCTGTGGGGCCGGGCCAGGGTTGTCGTCGCCGGTCGGCGCGGGCAAGGGCTGGGGCGGCGTGCCGCGGACGGCGCCCGGTTCCGGTGGTGGCGGCGCTGAAGGCGGTGGAGGCGGCGGTTGTTCTTGCGGGGGCGGATTGACCGCCGGCGTGGGGATGTAGATGTCCGAGGCGGGGGGCGGCGGCGCGGCGCTGGGCGGAGGACTGGGCGACGGCGGCATGCCCATCGGCGCCGGTTGTGGCGGTGGGCTGGGGACAGACGGGGCGATGCCGGGACGCCCGCTGGGACGAAACCCGCCGGCGCCGGTCGAAGCGAACTGGGACGTGGTCGTGAACACCGGCTGAGCCATGACCCCGAAGGTGCCGCCCAGGCGCACGCCATACGAGCCGTCGGGACGGCGCCCGGTCGAGGCGGCCATCTGCAGGATGGTGGCCAGGCGATCGGCGGACTTCAGCAGGGCGTCGCTCAGCTTGAAGCGAAGGTAGATATTCAGGCTGGACGCCATGAGGGGATCGCGCAGCTGCGATTCGCCTTCGACGCTCAGCTCGCCGTCGGGGGACTTGGCCTCCAGGCCCTGCAGCTTGGCCAGCCCCTTGTCGATGGCCACCCGCCCGGCCAGCGTTCCCAGGCGCACGCGCGGCAGGGTCAGCCCGCCGGCCAGGAACGGATTCCCCTCGACGCGCAGGGGCGTTCGCCCGTCGCCCACGACGCAGGCCTCGCACTTGATGCTGATCGCGCCGTTGGAATCGGCGAAGCGGCCGCTGGCCGACACAATGTCCATGGCCATCTCCAGCGTGCCGCCGAGTGGGAGGTTGATGGCCTCCTTCACGCCCGGCAGCTCGGCCAGGTTCACCGACGACACCTTGAGACCGACGGTGAACGGTCCCTTCTTGACCGCCTTCTGTTCCAGGATGATCTCGCCGCCGAAGGCGTCGGCGGCGATCCGGATCGACGGCGCCGAGCCGAGCAGCGACAGCGGCGAGACGGTCACCCGCGCCGCCTCGATGGTGAAGCGCGTGGGCTTGCCCGTGGTCGGCCGGGTGCGCACCACGATGTCCTTGAACGAGACGCCGAAGCCGAAGGCGCGGCCGACCGAGCCGATCTCGACGTCCAGTCCCTGGGCGGCCGCCATGGCGATGGCCACGTCCTTGGCCCGGCCATACGGGAACCAGATGTAAAGACCGACGGTGAAGACGACCAGGCCGAAGGCGCTGTTGATGGCGGCGCGCCGGAGGGCGCGGATCTTTTCCGGCGTCATGGTCCACAAGGCCATGGCTACTTTTCCTTCCCTTCGGGCTTTTTCTTGACCTTGTCTTCGCGCAGCTTCTCGAACGCGGTCGCGGTGGCCTCCACGTCCAGCTTCTCGGCTTCTGAATAGCGCCGCTTGATGGACAGCCGCGAAAAATAGATCAGGCGGGGACCGGTCTCGACCCGGCGCATGAACTTGGTCAGCGACTGCAGATCGATGTCGCGCATCTTGAGATCCACGTCGTGCTGGCTGTAACGACGGCCGGCGGGCGTGACGGGGCGCTCGTTGGACTCGGCGATCTGCACGCCTTCTTCGCGCGCCGCCGCCTCCAGGTCGCTGGTCAGCTGGGGCGGCTCGGTGCCGATGCGGGCGTCGTTGGCGGCGCTGCGGGTCTTGGCCTCCATGTATTCGTCGCGGTGCTTGGCGATCATCGTCAGCGCCTCGCGAATCTTGGCGTTGCCTTCCTCCAGGTCGCTGACGCTGCTGAAGAGGAAATAGATGGACAGCAGGACGGCCACCACCAGCACCGCGATCACCAGCGCCGCCACCGATCGTCGCTCGCGCGGGGCCAGGCGATCCCACTCCGCGCTGAAGTAGGCGGTCGGCCGCGACAGCACGCGGCCCAGGGATTCTTTGGCGGATGAAAGGACGCTCATCGGTGGTTCCTCACGGACACTTCGTGGTGACGTTCAAGGAGAACTGCTTGCCGCCCCCGGAGATCTCGGTGATCGCCCCCTTGGTCACCTCCTCGAAGCAATCGATCTCCTTCATCTTGGCGGCGATGTCGTCGACGGCCGAGGCAGAGTCGACGGTGCCTTTGACGAACGTCTTCTTGGGGCGAATGTCCATCTCCATGACGTCCAGCTTGATCTTGTCGCCGGAGGGAATGCGCCGCGAGATTTGATCCAGGAGATCGAAGGCGGTGGCCTTGGGCAACGGGGCCAGCTCCTCGCGGAAGCCTTTGCGCAAGAGCTGGGTCACCGCTTCGGCGTCGTCGCGCGGCTGCCCGAACAGCTCCTGTGTCGACGTCTTGAGCTGCTTGTCCAGCTCGCGGCGTTCCGCCCCCAGGTTGGACAGCGCCGCCCCGATGTCCACGCCCCCGGCCAGAACCAGGGCGGCGAACAACCCCCCCAGGTGCAGCGCCTTCTGCCGCAGCACGGAGAAGCTGGCTCGATAGACGTAGGGCCCGCGGCGCAGATCGATCTCTTTCGAGCCGCGGCTGCCCGCCAGGGCGATGGCCGCGGCCAGGGCGTAGGAGCTGGACTCCAGCGGCTCCTCGACCACGATGTCACCGTCGGCGTCGATTGACTCGCCGGCGGCGGCCACGGCGGCGGCCGCGGCGGCGGCCGGGTCCAGCGCCTCTTTCACGGCAAGGATGCGCGTGGGGATCTCCAGCTCGGCCTCGAAGAACTCCGGCAGGCCGGACAGGCGACCGGTGCCGCCGGTGAGCAGCAGGGCGTCCACCACCGCAGAGCGGGATGTCGCGCGAAAGCTGGCCAGCGTCTGGCGGATGTCGCGGACCAGCGGCACCAGCGCCTCGCGCAGCACGCCGTCCAGCCGCGCTTGCAGCGGCGTCGTCGCCGGTCGCTCGGGCGTGACCAGGAACGCTTCGCTGCGCTTGGCCTGCTCGGCCCGGTCCTGGGTCGAGGCGAAGGCCTGCGCGATGGCGGTCGTCAGATTCATCCCGCCGCGCATGATGGTGCGGGCGGCCAGCACCTGCCCGTTGCGCAGGATGCACAGGTTGGTGCGCTGGTGGCCGATGTCGACGATGGCCTGGCAGGGACCGACCTCGGCGCTGGTGTCGACCGGACCCAGCAGCTGCCGGTAAACAACCGGCGCGGCGTACAGCGATCGCGGGTGGGTCCCCTGCGCCTCCAGCGCGGCGATCATGTTGCCGACGTCATCGCGCTTGGCCGCCACCGCCAGCACGGTCGAGGCCTGTTCGGCCGTCGCCACCACCAGGTGGTCGTAGACGACGTCCTCCAGGGCGTGGACGATCTGCCCCTCCAGCTCGTAACCGACCACCTGATCGATCTTGCGGGCCTCGGTGAAGGGCAGCTCCAGCAGGCGGATGGAGAGCTGATCGCCCGGGATGGCCAGGTATGGCGTCGCCTCGCCCGAGACCTCGGCCAGGCCGGCGCGCACCGCCATCGCCTGGCGCTCCAGCAGGGGGGCGTCGCCGCCGGGGACGGCCGTCTCCAGGAGGCCGCGCAGGCGCGTGGCGCGGAAGCTGACCTCCAGCAAGACGAACTTGACCGAGAAGGTTCCGAGATCGATGCCGCAGATGGTGTGAGCCATGAATTCCTATTCCTCGCGCCAGTATTGCAAAACGCCGGCCGCCCGCTCCGAGGCCGGGTTCGTCGTCAGGGGGTGATCCAGCCCGCGCTGGCTGTCGACGATGGCGGTTATCTTGCGCTTGACCCGGCCGGCCTCGCCCGAGGCGACGATGCGGTAGGTGCGTGGCGGCCTGACGTAGGCGATCTTTCCCAGCTCGCCGGCGTTGATCACGATCGGCTGCGACGACTGCAGCATCTTGTAGCGCGGATCGTCCGGAATCACCGCGGTCTGGGGTGATTGCAGGGCGCGCACGATGGTGTCCAGGCTGTCGAACCCGGCCGCCGACGCCCGGTCGCACAGCACGCTGGCGATGGGATACAGCCGCCGATCGTCGAAGATCGCCGGATCGACCGCCGTCGCCTTGGCCGGATCGACGGTGGCGCGAATGACGCCCATCAGGATCGGCGTGCAATCGCCGCCGTTCTTGTTGCTGATGGCGCCCAGGTTCACGCTGCAGGCGACTGAAGCTGGATAGATGGTCAGGAACGGCTGGAAGGCCTCCATGAAGGCGTCGCTGACGCCGCGGACCTGCTTGATCTCCTCGATGGTGTCATAGCTGTCGTCGTGGGCCCGGTACTTGTCGCTGCGCGCGTCGTATCGATAGTCCTCGGAGCCGGTGCCGGCGCCGTCGGGGGTGAACATGCGATCGTCCTTGTCGGCCCAGTCGATCAAGGCGCGCGCCACGTCGGCCCGCGACACGAACTGGCCGCTGGAATCGGCCTCGCTGAACAGGCGATCAAAGCGCTGCGAGGCCATGAGGCCCGACAGCAGCTTGAACACCTGCTGCTGCTTGCCGACGTCGTTGGCGCAGTTGAGATCGATCTTGCCGTCCTCGGCGGTGATCTCCGCGTCGAAGCGGCCCGATGACATGCCCAGGCCCTTGATCCCCTCGGTGTTGATGCCGATGAGGCTGCCCAGGCCGGCCACTTCTTCTTTCGAGCCGCTGAAGAACCCCATCAGCGGACCGGCGTAGTCGGTGACGCGCAGGCTGATGCCCAGGCCGCCCATCGGCGAGCTGCCGGCCCCGCCGCTGCCGCCGGCGCCGCTCTGCGCGCCGGTCAGCTTGGCCAGCATCTGCTGGGCCTGGTTCATCACCGGATCGACGAAGCGCGCCTGGATCTTGATGAGCAGCCGCGACAGGTTGACGGCCGAGCGGGCCATGTAGTGGGCGCGCAGCTCGTCGCGGGCGTTGGCCGCCTGCGCCGTGTCGACGCTGGTGCCGTAGGTGAACTCGCCGATCAAGGCGACCATCAGGGCGATCCAGGTCAGCGTGATCAGCAGGGCCACGCCGCGCTGGCGGTCACGCCGCGCGGGGGCCATCGAGGGCGACGATCTTTCTTTGACGAGCTTCATGGCACGCCGATCGCCTTGTAAAGAACCTTCTCGGTCACCTGGATGCGCGCGTCGGTCGAATAGGTCACCTCCTGGCCGCGCTCGTCGATCACGGTCAGCGTGATGCGGACGTGGCTGGGCAGATAGTCCATCCTGTTGGCGCCCATGGTGGACCATTCGGTGCCCCATTCCTTGCGCTGAAAGTCGTAATAGCTGAACTTCAGCTTGGCCACGTCGGGGCACAGGATGTACGACTCGCCGGGGATGATCTTGGGATCCTCCGCCTGCAGGCGGCGCGTCTCGCGGCGCATGAGGTTCAAGACGCGCCGGTCGTCCGGATCGCGCTCGCCGTAATAGGTGACCAGCGTGGTGTCGGATTCGGCCAGGCCGCTGCGCAGGCGCTGGTGGGCAAAGCTGGAGAAGACGAGCTCATCGACGTCGCCGCGGGCGGTGCCGACAAAACGCGTGCGCGGCTCGGGCAGGACCGGGCTCTCCGCCCCCGACTGATAGGCCATCTCGATCTCGCGGGCCATGCGCAGAAGGGCAATGCGCACCGTGTGCATGCGATCCTGCGACGCCTCGATGGCGCGCTTGCTGGAAACCGCCTGGCTGAACGACCCGAACATGATCGTGGTGATGAAGGCCAGGATGGCCACGGCCAGCGTCACCTCGATCAGCGTGAAGCCCGCCTGGGCACTGGCCCGGCGGGCGCGCAGCGCCCTGGTCATCGCGTCGATCATCATGGCCCCCGCACCGTGCCAGGCGCGCTGGTGCCAGCCGCGGGCTTCGCGCCCGGTGCCGCGCCGGCCGCGCCGGCGGCGCCGGCGACGCCGGGAGCGCCTCCCGTCAACGCCAGGTCCAGCTTGGCCGGATCGGTCAGGAAGGTGACCACCTCCAGCGTCTGATTGGGGCGCCCGCTTTCATCCCAGAACACGCGCACGGTCACCCGCCGCACCGACTCTTGCAGGCCGATGCGAATTGGCTCGAGAAAGCTGCTCATCAGGCCACCGATCATCCCGCCCAGCGCCGCCATGGGATCCTTCGAATCAAGGGCGGTGTCCGACGACTGCTGCTGCGCCTTCTGCGTCAGGTCAGTGGGCAACTCGACCCGCTCCACCGCGGACTCCCAGCGATAGGTGGCAAAGCCCTGCTCCTTGAAATCGCCGTTGCCCACCTCATCGGTGTCGACGAACCCCTTGGCGATGATGTCGTCCTCGATGTCGATCATCTTGCCGCGGGCCAGGAAGGTCGCCGCCGTGGTCATCTTCGAATGGTTGGAGGCGCGAACGTTGTTGGTGATGATCTCCAGCAGCACGACCAGCGTCATGGCCAGGATGGCCAGCGCCACCATGATCTCCAGCAGCGTGAACCCGCCCGGTCCCCGCTCACCCGCACGCTGCTGTGACCGCGCGAGCATCACGGCTGGATCCGGTTCCCTTCGTCGTCGTACCGATCGGCGACGGGCGGCTTGATGTATTCGTCATAGATGCGCACCCGGCCGGTGACCGGATGGACGACGATCGAATAGAACGATTCGCCCGATTTGTCGGACAGGTGAATGATGGCCGGCTCGGTCTGGCCCATCGGGAAGAAGTAGATATAGGCGCGGCCGGTGGTGATCGGCTCGGAGACGCGCGGCGTGTAGACGTCGACCAGCTTCGTGTTCTTGATGGTCACCGGTTTGATGGCCGTCTCCTTGAAGGCGGCGAAGCGCACCCGCTTGGGACGAAAATCGCCCACCTCCATCTTCGACGGATCAAAGCTGGATCCCCCGGTGAACTCGTTGCCGCGCTTCTGCGCCTCTTCCGCCTTCTTCTTGTCGTCGACGTCGCGCTGGGCTTCGTCCTCCTCGCGCTTGCGCTGGTCCCGTTCCGTCTCCGCGTCGTGGGGGATATAGAACTTGTCGTCGGAGACCTCCGCCCAGTACCGCCCGTCGTTGAGATCCAGCACCAGACGATGGTGCTTGCCGGTCACCGACGCGCGGTCGAACAGGAAACGAATGGCGCCCGACAGGTGCGCCGTCGACGCCCGCAGATCGCTCTTGGTCAGCGACCGAAACCCCATCACCGCCGACGCCATCATCAAGCCGATGATGGCCATGACTACGAGCATCTCAATCAGCGTGAAGCCCCGCTCGCTCCGGCCCGGGGGCCGGATTCGCTCTCGCGAAATAAAGCGGGGGTACAGCACGACCGTTACTCCCAGGATTTGACGTCGTCGGCGGTGCCTTCGGCCTTGTCCGGGCCGGCGCTGCTGACGTCGGCGCCGTCGGTGTCGTTGGTCCCCGGGCAACGCAGGATGAAGTCCTTGCCCCAGGGATCCTTCATCCCTTTTTGCAGGTACTTCTGCGCCACCAGCTCGTCCAGGCTGCGCGGGCAGTTGTTGCTGTTGTCCAGCATGTACTGGGTGACGGCGTTGGCCACCTGGGTGACGCGCGTCTTCGCCGTGCTGACCTGCGCCTTCTTGAAACGGTTGAACACCATCACGCCCACCGAGCCGACGATGAGCCCGATGATGGCCAGCACGACCATGATCTCCAGCAGCGTGAAGCCTCGGTCGCGCTTGCGCTGCAGCCGCCGGAGCCCGGCGTCCTGTCGTGAGTTGTTGTTTGCGTTCATGACCACTGCCTCCTTTTGAGTCTCGACATTCCTGTCGTTACGAGACGAAGTTCTGCATGTCCAGGATGGGCTGCAAGATCGAAAAGACGATGAACACCACCACCACCGCCATGGTGATGATGATGATGGGCGACAGCAGGGTGGTCAGCCGGGCCACCTTGCCTTCCACGTCGCGCTCGTAAGCGCCTGCCACGTTCTCCAGCATGGCCTCCAGCTGGCCCGAACGCTCGCCCACCGCCACCATGTGCACCATCATCGATGGGAACTGGCCCGAGCGTTTCAGGGGCGCCGCGATCGACTCGCCCTCGCGGATGGCGTCGCGCGCCTCGTCGACCACCTTTTCCAGGACGACGTTGTTCAGCACCTTCTTGACGATCTCCAGCGCCGTCAGCACCGGCACCCCGGCCGCCAGCATCGTCGACAGCGTGCGCGCGAAGCGAGCCACGCCGATGTAACGGACCAGCGGGCCGATCAGCCACAGCTTCAAACGCACCCGATCAGTGATGGCCTTCCCCTTGGGCGTCCGCGACCAGCGCCGAAAGATCCAGTAGCCGACGGCGCCCAGCACGATGATCAGCCACCAGTAGCTGCCGGCCAGGTCCGACGTGAAGATCAAGACCTGCGTGTTCCAGGGCAGTGTCTTGCCCAGGTCCTCGAACACCGAGGTGATCTTGGGAACCACCACCACCATCAGGACGCCCATCACCAGCGACCCCATCACCATCATGATCAGCGGGTAGGTCAGCGCGCCCGACACCTTGGCGCGCAGGGCGTGCTGCGCGTCGAGAAAATCGGCCAGCCGGGCCAGCACCGCGTCCAGGTTGCCGGCCGCCTCGCCGGAGCGGACCATGTTGGTGTACAGCTCCGGAAAGATCGCCGCGTGCTGCGACAGCGTGTCGGCCAGCGAGCTCCCCTCGTTGACCTTCTGCCGGATCTCCGTCAGCACCACCTCGAACTTCTTGTTGTCCGACTGCTCGGACAGCGCGCCCAGCGCCTCGGCCAGGGGGATGCCCGCCTTCAGCAGCGTGGCCAGCTGGCGCGTGAACACCGCCACCTCCTGCGGCCGCACCCGCTCGAACATCCGCTTGAAGTCGATCTCGCGCTTCAGCGCCGACGTCGACCCGCCGCTTTGCGCCGCCCGCCCGGCGCCCCGCTTGTCCCCGGCCAGCATCTCGCGATGCTCGGTGATGAAGATGCCGTCCTTGCGCAAGGTCTGGCGCAACGCCTTGGGACCGTCGGCGTCCTTCGTCCCCGAGATCAGCTTGCCGCCCGGGTTCAACCCCTTCCACGAGTAGACGGGCATGGCTAGCTGGAGTCCTGGGTGGTGATCATGAGGACCTCGGCGGTCGTGGTCATGCCGGCCAGCACCTTCTGGGCGCCGTCCTCGCGCAGCGTCCGCATCCCCGCCGTCACGGCGGCCACTTTCATGGTCTGGGCGTCAGCGTTCTTGATGGCCAGCTGGCGCATCGTCTCGTCGATGATCAGCAGCTCGTAGATGGCGGTGCGGCCCTTGTACCCGGCGCCCAGGCAGGCCGGACAACCGCCGTCCTTGGCGCGAAAGAGCATTCCGGACGGCGGCAGCTTTTCTTCGTCGCCCTTGAAGTGCACGCGCCGGGCTCGCCCCGCGGCGAAATCCCCCGGATCGATCCCGATGCTCAGCAGATCCTCTTGCGTCGGCTTGTACACCTCGCGGCACTCGGGGCAGATCTTGCGCACCAGGCGCTGCGCCAGCAGGCCCATCAGCGACGACGCCACCAGGAACGGTTGCACACCCAGGTCGACCAGCCGGGTGATGGCGCCGGCGGCGTCGTTGGTGTGGATGGTCGACAGCACCAGGTGGCCGGTCAACGACGCCTGGATGGCGATCTCCGCCGTCGGCAGGTCACGAATCTCGCCGACCATGATCACGTCCGGATCGTGGCGCAAGAACGACCGCAGGCCGGCGGCGAACGTCAGGTCGATCTTGTCGTTGACGGCCGTCTGCGAGATGCCGTCCAGCTGATACTCGACCGGATCCTCGATGGTCAGGATGTTCAGGTCGGGCGAGTTGATCTTGGCCAGGCAGGCGTACAGCGTGGTGGTCTTGCCCGACCCGGTCGGCCCCGTCACCAGCAAGATCCCGTGCGGGCGATGGATCAGGTCGTCCATCTTGCGCAGGTGATCGTCACCAAAGCCGATGTCCGCCAGATCGTGCAGCACCGATTCTCGGTCCAGCAAACGGATGGTCACCCGCTCGCCCTGCTTGACGGTGGGGACGGTGGCGACGCGCATGTCGATGTCCTTGCCGGCGATCTTGCGACGGATGCGGCCGTCCTGGGGCAGGCGCTTCTCGGCGATGTTCAGGCCGGCCATGATCTTCACGCGCGAGATGATGGCGGGCATGAACTGGCGCGGGGCCCGGCGCGTCTCGTACAGCACGCCGTCGATGCGATAGCGGACCATCACCTCTTTTTCGCCCGGCTCGATGTGAATATCGCTGGCCCGCTCCTTGACCGCGTTGAACAGCAGCGAGTTCACCCAGCGGATGATGGGGGCTTCGTCGGTGATCTCGAGGATGTCGACCAGCTCCTCGCCCTCCCCCATGTCATCTTCGCTCTCCCCCTCGCCCAGCTCGCCCTTGTCGTGCTTGCGGCCGTAGACCTCGTTGATGATCTCCAGGATCCGCTGCGTCGGACACAGCAGCGGCTGCACCTCGCCCGCCAGCAGCGACCGCAGATCGTCCAGGGCGCCGACGTCCAGCGGATCGGCCGTCGCCACCGTG
>DATLVT010000951.1:0-6253 GCA_035577105.1 Polyangia bacterium | reverse complement strand
GCGCTGGGTGAAGCACTGCAACATCCCCCCGCTCTTCCAGCAAGCCGTGATTCGCTCCGCGCTGGCGCTGAAGCTGCACTGCTTCGAGGACACCGGCGCCATCGTCGCCGCGCTGACCACGTCCATCCCCGAGTCCCCGGGCAGTGGCCGCACCTGGGACTATCGCTATTGCTGGCTGCGCGACGCCTTCTACACGCTGGACGCCTTTCGACTGCTGGGTCACTTCGAGGAGCGCGAGCAGTTCTTGAACTTCCTGCTGAACGTCGCCTCGTCGGCGCCCGATCTGGATCTGGCGCCTCTTTACCGCATCGACGGCAAGTCGGATCTCACCGAGCACATCCTGGACGAATGGCCCGGCTATCTCGGCGAACGGCCGGTACGGGTCGGCAACGGCGCCGCCGGGCACAAGCAGTACGACGTCTTCGGCGAGATGGTCCTGGCCCTGACCCCGATGTTTCTGGACGCGCGCTTTCGCGACCAGGTCACGCCGCCCGTGCTGGATCTGGTCACCCGCCTGGCCCGCCGAGCCATCGCCGTGGCCGGCCAGCCTGACGCCGGCATCTGGGAGTTCCGGTCAGAGTGGCGCCCGCAGACCTTCAGCTCGCTGATGTGCTGGGCCGCCGCCGATCGCATGAGCCACATCGCCAAGCGCCACCGCGCCGCCGACGCCGCCGAGTTCGCCGCCGCCGCGGTCCGGATACGCGAGGAACTTCTGGCCCGCGCCGTCGATCCAGTGCGCGGCTCGCTGGTCGCCGACTATGGCGGACGCGAGGTGGACGCCGCCCTGCTGCAGGCGGTGACCCTGCGCCTGCTGCCGCCCGACGATCCGCGCATGCGCGAGACCGTGCGCGTGGTGCAGGAGGAGCTGGGCTACAAGGGCTGGATCAAGCGCTACCGGACCAACGACGGCTTCGGCGTGCCCACCGTCGCCTTCACGCTGTGCACCTTCTGGCTGGTCGAGGCGCTGGCCCGCCTGGGTCGGGCCGAGGAGGCACGCACGTTGCTGGACCGGGTGCGCGACATCCAGTCGCCCCTCGGTCTTCTGTCAGAGGACGTCGATCCCGAGACCGGCGTCATGTGGGGGAACTTTCCGCAGGCCTATTCCCACGTCGGCCTGATCCACGCCGCCTTCGACGCCTCGCCGCGCTGGTCGGAGTAATCAGACGCGGCGGCGTCGCCGGGTCACCGGCCGATCGGCCTCCATCACCGAGAAGACGGCCACCGCCACACCGATCAGCAGGTTGTTCCAGGCGGTCATCGGCCGCGGCCAGATCACGAACAGCGAGAGGATCACCCAGCTGGCCACCAGCCCGGTCAATCGGTGCGCCCACTCCACCCGCCGCGCCGCCGTCTCCAGCAGCAAGATCAGCGCGCCGGAGACAAACGTCGAGATCCTTTGCGGCGTGCTGTGCGGCCACAGCAGCGCGGAAACGGCCAGCCAGCCGGCCAGGGCCGTGTTGAAAAAGCGCGGCGTCGCGCGGAAAGCTCTGCGCATCGAATTCACGTGGGCTGGACTCTAGCCAACGGAATGAGCGCCCGCCAGCGTCGGCGAAAGCTCGCGAAGACCGAAACCGCGCGGCCGCGTACCCTAGAACAGGAACTGCAAGCGGAGGCGGGCGCTGATCGCGCTGTTGTCGTACTCGCCGTTGCTGAAGGTCGGCGCCAGGTGGGCCGTCGAGTAGGCGACCACCAGCTTGATGAAGACCTGCTTGTACAGATAGTACTGCAGGGCGCCGAACCCCTGCTTGTGCGTGAACTCGCCGTACTTGCCGGTGGTCATGTCCAGGTGAAGGTCTTCCTTGCCGGTGAAGTTGAAGCCGCCGCCAACCAGCAGATCCTCGACGATGCGGACGTTGGCGAAGCCGCCGACGCTGGTGACGGTGTAGCTGCCGGTCGGATCATTGTCCCCTCTGGGATCGGTGTGATCGACCAGGCCGATGGCCCCGTTCACCCCGAACTCGACGATGGGGTTGAAGATGAAGATCACGCCCGCGCCGAATCCGCGCTGCACGAAGCTCTCCTTCAGGTTCGGGTCGACCTGGGTCAGCTTGCGGTATTCGCCGCCGACCTTGAACTTCAGCCAGCCGAAATCCAGGATCGCCACCGGGCGTCCACCCAGCGTGTTTCGCCCTTGCTCGTTGCCCAGCTGCCCCAGCAGCTCGAAGCGCAGCCAGCTGGTCGGGTACAGGTGAAAGGCCACGTTGCCCACGCCGGACGGCCGGTAGTAGCCATAGGTGACGCCGTAAATATCGGGCGGCGGGTTGTTGGTGTCGGTCGCGCCCTGACGCTCGAACGTGTTCAGATCCAGACCCATGCCCAAGTGGTAGACCTCCCAGCCCTGAAAGCGGCCCATCTGGATGTCCCACTTGTTCCACTGTCCGCCCCGGATCCACAGGTCGTCGGTGTCGGCGACGTCCGGCTGCTTCAGCGTCTGATCCTTGTTGGCCACCAGCTCGGCCTGCACCTGGGCGAACCAGTCCCCGTGCGTATAGGTCGGCGTCACGCGCAGGACGAAACGACCCTGCTGGATCCACGCCTTCACATTCTGTTCGGTCTTGTCGCCGCGGTTGACCTTCTCGTACGAATTGTCGACCCACAGATCGCCCGAAAAACCGATGCCGGTCTTGCGGTAATACGGCCACTGCAGACCGTGCAACCCGGTCGACAGCCAGACCGACGAGCCATAGAGGCCGCGCAAGTAGGGCGGGGGCCAGAAGGCCTCTCCGGGCATCCGTTCCAGGCCGCCCGGCGGCGACGGGGCCTGCGTCGCGTCCTCCGTCGGTGCGGGAGCGGCGGGCGGCGCGGCGGCGTCCGCTGCCTTGGCGTCGGCGGGCGCCGGCGGCGGCGCGTCCTCGGCGAAGGTTGGCCCGGCCAG
This sequence comes from Polyangia bacterium, assembly GCA_035577105.1. Classification (GTDB taxonomy): domain Bacteria; phylum Myxococcota_A; class Polyangia; order Fen-1088; family Fen-1088; genus DATKEU01. The sequence continues at coordinate 3,378 of DATLVT010000951.1, read as the reverse complement.
GAGGAAAACAGTCAGCCCCAGTCCCAGGGCCGCACGGCGAAGCGCTGTCGTCGATGTGAATGTCATAGCTGTCTATGGCTCCGGAGGGTTCGAATTTGGCGAGAGGGGAGTGACAGGAAAGAGGAGTCAGATGACTGGATGGATCTCGAACTTCTACGTCCGCCAGCCCCGGGGATTGCCCCCAGAGCTGGCGACTGGCGAGGAAAGGAAGTTGGCGCCGGCGGAGACCGCCGCCGGACTCACTTAACCATGAATGTGTCTTTGAGCGGAAGGGTGCGCGAGTTGGGGCCCACGGACACCTGCACGGCGCCACTCGCGACCGTCCAGCCCTTGTCATAGTACTTGAGGTCCGAAATTCGCAGTGGAATCGTGATGCGCTTGGTTTGATTGGGCGCAAGAGACACGCGGGAGAAGCCCTTCAGCTCCTTGATATGTCTGCGTGCCGCGCTCCCCGGGTAGGAAACGAAGAGGAAGGCGATCTCGTCACCGGCGACCGTTCCCTTGTTGGTGATGTCGACCTGAACGTTGACGACACCCTTCTTCGTCACGTCGCTGCACGGCACCTGGAGGTTGCTGTACTCGAACGTCGTGTAGCTGAGACCGTAACCGAAGGGCAGGTAACTGTCCGCGGGAACGGCCTTTCGGTCGAACCACTGATAGCCGAGGTCGTAATCCATGACCGTCGTCGTGCCGGTCTTGAACGCCGGCCAGTCGGCCGTCTTCGAGTCCCAGGTGATGGGGAGCTTGCCGCTGAAGTTGGCGTCGCCGCCAAAGAGCAGCTTGCCCAGCGCCGCCCCGCCGCGCTGACCCGGGTACCAGGCCATCACGATGGCGCCGACGTTTGCGTTGGTCAGATAGGGGAGGTCGATGACGCCGCCCGCTTCAAGGACCACCACCATCGGCTTTTTCAGCGCGGCCGCGTCCAGGATCAATTGGTTCTGGGGCCGACCGGCCTTTCCGTCGAGAGAGAAGGTGCCACGGTCGCCGGCGCCGGTGTAATCCTCGCCCTCGTCCTGTGGGGTCAGTCCGCCGACGACGATGATGAAGTCGGCGTTGGCGGCGGCGGAGGCGGCCTGTCCGGTCACGACGGTGATGCCGGCGCCCGCGGCCGCGGTGATCCCGGCCAGCGGACCGACGGCCTTGGCCGGATCGTGGTTGACGCGGCTGCTGCCCCGGTCGCCGGTGCGCACGTCGCGCGCAAAGTCCACCTGGCTGTTTCCTTCGGTGCCCAGCGTGAAGGGAACGGTCAGCCCGAGGACGGCGATCGTCTTGACCTTGGTGCGGTCGATGGGCAGCGTCTTGTTGTCGTTCTTCAGCAGCACCATCGACTTGAGCGCCGCTTCCTCGGCCAGGGCCAGGTGGGCGGCGTCGTTGCCGATCGAACCACCGTTATAGGTCGTGGTCGGCTTCTTCAGGCCCGACGTGCCGCTGGTCTTGGCGACGTTGAAGCGGAACTTTTGCTCCAGAATCTTGGTGGCGGAGTCGTTGATCTGCGACTCCTTCAGCGTGCCGCCCTGGACCAGCGACTCCAGCGTCGAGTAGTTGAGGTTGTTCGGCAGCTCCATGTCCATGCCGGCGTTGACTGCGTCGCGGGCGAAGTTGGGTCGGTCGCCCTGGGCCGGCGATTGGCCGCCCGGCATCGCCCACCAGTCGGAGAGCACGAATCCCTTGAAGCCGAACTCGGTGCGCAGGATGTCGGTCAGCAGGACCTTGTTCTGCGTTGCCTTGACGTTGTTGACCAGGTTGTACGAGGCCATGATGCAGGCCACGCCACCGTCCTGCACGATCATCCCGAAGTGGTTGGCGTAGGTCTCGCGCAGCGTCTGGTCGTCCATCATGGCGTTGTCGGACTGGCGGCCGTTCTCGATGTTGTTGGCGGCGTAGTGCTTGGCGCAGGCCGGAACGTACTGCTGCAGACCCGCCGTGAACGCCGAGCCGAACCGTCCCAGCTCGTAAGAGTCTTCGCCGTAGACCTCCTGGGCGCGGCCCCAGAAGGGGTGGCGCAGGATGTTCACCGTCGGTGACAGCAGCATGGTGTGACCCGAGGCCAGGGTCTCGTCGCCGATGGCGTCACCGATGCGGTACTCGAGATCCAGATCGAAGGTGGCGCCGCGAGCCAGCGCGACCGGGAACGACGTCGAGTAACCGTTGCCGATCTTCTCGGCGTCGAGGCACAGGCCGCGGGGGCCGTCGCGGAACTTGAAGCCCTTGATGCCGCGCGCGGTGTTGTCCGGCTGGTTGAAGATGGTCTGGTTCGGCTGTGAACCGCGCATCTGGTCGGCCTTTTCGGAGATCTGCATCGAAGCCAGCGTGGTCTTGGCCTGGTTCTGAGCATCGGCGCTGATCGAGTAACCCGGGGTGAACTTGTCGCTGTAGTTCATGTCGGGGCAGGACATCTTGACCACCATCGACGGTCCGTCCGTGCCGCCGTCGGGGGTCGTCACCACCACGCCGTCGCCGCCGGTGCCAGCGGTGACGCCGCCGCTGCCGCTGTTGCCGCCGTTGCCGTTGTCGCCGCCGCTGCCGCCGTTGTCACCGCCCTGTCCCTGACCCCCGCTGCCGGTGGACGAGTCACCGCCGCTGCCGGTCGATGGGTGGCTGCCGGTGACCGCCGGGTGGCCACAGGACGACGTTGTCAGCGCGGGCAAAAGGACAAGGACACCCAATGACAATGGGGCCGTGACACGGGAAATAATGGGGAGCAGGCGCATTTGGAAACACCTCCGTGGGACTAAATTGGACAAGGATGGAACGGTCTAGCGAATCCAGAGGTCGCGGCCAGGTGTAGGACCCTTGGACCGGGATGGGTATTGTGTGCGTCTAATCCGCTGCCTAAAGAAATGCAAGCAAAACCACGAACTCCCTGTGGCGTCGGCCGTTGCCGCGTGTGTTGAGTCGACTGATCCCTGGATGGCGGGCGCGTCTTCGCGCACGCAACACGATCGTATGAGGGAAGGTGTGGGCGAATCCTTCCAACGGAGCCGCAAAAAACCCGAAAAATATGACGATCTGTGCCGCGGCCCAGTTCCTGGGCCGCGAATTGGTTAAGAACCCGAATGCGTTGGCGGCCCACGCAGCGTTACTAGACGGCGCGACGGGCGCGTTATGCTAGCGACCCCGATGCGGATCCTCCTCATCACGCCGCCGATGACGCAGCTGAATTCGCCGTACCCGGCGACGGCCTACCTGACGGGATGCTTGCGTGCGCACGCCGGCAGCGATGTGACGGTCCGGCAGGCGGACTTTTCCATCGAGCTGTTCCTGCGCCTGTTCTCGCGCGACGGGCTGGAGCGGATCCGCGGGGAGCTGGCGCCGCCAGGTCGCGGGGCGCGGTCGCGCGCGCGGGCGACGCGGTCGACGCCGGCGTCGGTCCGCCAT
>DATLVT010000950.1:0-2028 GCA_035577105.1 Polyangia bacterium | reverse complement strand
CTCTGCCTGGCGGCGGCCTCTGGCCGCGGACGAGCTGGCTCGCTACACGAAGCTGGGCCAGGACGAAACCGCCGCCGGTGCCACGTTCGCCGACGCCGCCAAGGCCATGGCCTCGGCCCTGCTGCAATCGCCGAATTTTCTTTATCGCGTCGAGCTGGGTGGCGCCGCGCTGGCCGGCAAGAATTTTTCTCACTACACCGGGTACGAGACGGCGACGCGCCTGTCGTTTCTGTTCTGGAGCACGACGCCCGACACGCAGCTCTTGTCGGCCGCCAAGAGTGGATCGCTGGACACGCCCGCCGGCATCGCCAAGGAAGCGCAGCGCCTGCTCAGCTCGCCGCGCGCCGTGGACGGACTGGACGAGCTGGTCGACGACGTGATGGGCCTGGACGCCGTCTTCCTGATGGCCAAGGACCCCAAGGTCTACCCGCAGCTGACGCCCACCCTTCGTCAGGCCATGCGCACCGAGGTCCTCAAGATGTTTGAAGACGTCGCACTCACCCGCGACGGCGACATGATGGAGGTCTTCGACACCAACAAGACCTTCGTCAACCAGGAGCTGGGCAAGCTGTACGGCATCACGGCGACGGGCACCGATTTCACGGCGGTGCAGCACGCGGCGGAGCAGCCGCGCGCCGGTCTGCTGACCACGGCCGCCATCCTCACCGTGCAGGACAAGGTCTACCAGACCTCGCCCACCCGTCGCGGCGCCTTCGTGCGGCGCGTGCTGACCTGTGATCACATCCCCGATCCACCGGCGGGCGTGAACACCAACATCGATCCACCGGCCGGTGGCGCTCCCATCAGCCGCAAGCAACTACTCAGCTCGCACGTCAAGGACGCTTCCTGCGCGGTCTGCCACACGATGATGGATCCCGTGGGGCTGGCCTTCGAGAACTTCGACGGCATGTCGGTGTATCGCACCAAGGATGAAAACGGTCTGGCCATCGATCCCAGCGGGATGATGGACGGCAAGTCGTTCGCAGGCGCCCGCGAGCTGGGGACCCTCCTTCGCCAGAGCAGCAAGGCCCGCGACTGCCTGACCCGGAACGTCTACCGGTTCGCCATGGGCCACGTCGAGAACAGCTACGACGACGCTCAGATCAACAAGCTGAGCGCCAGCTTCGCGGCGGGGGGACAGAAATTTAAAACCTTGGTCATGAACCTGATCTCCGGCGACGGGTTCATGAACGTCCTGCCGACGAAAAACTAGGAGACCCGCCATGGCATTTTCCATTCCTCGCAAGCCGCTTTCACGTCGCGCAGTCCTCCGCGGGATGGCCGGTGGTGCGCTGGTCACCGTCGGTCTTCCCCGCCTTGGCGCCATGCTGAACACCAACGGCACCGCCTATGCCGCCGGCCAGCCGCTGCCCAAGCGGTTCGGGATCTGGTTCTGGGGCAACGGGATCATTCCTCCTCGCTGGATCCCGACCACGGCCGGCGTCGGCTCTGCCTGGACGCCCAGCGAGCAGATGACGCCGTTCATGTCGGTGAGGAAGAACTTCACGGCGCTGACCGGGTTCGAGGTGAAGTTCGCCGGCGGCGTCGTCCACCACATCGGTCCGGCGGCGGCGCTCAGCGGGTCGGCGCACAGCGCGGGCGCGCTGAACTACACGGCGCCCACCATCGACCACGTCATCGCCAAGTTGATCGCCGGCAGCACGCCGTTCCCGACGTTGCAGGTGGGCGTCAGCCGCGCCACCGCCAACGGTCAGGGCGACACCGTCAACTATGCGTCGTCGTCGGGACCAAACGCGCCGGTGCTGCCCGAGTACGACGCCACGGCGGTCTTCAAGCGGCTGTTCGGCAAGCCGGCGGACGGCGCCGGGCCGTCGGCGAAGTCGCTGGCCACCCGCAAACGCGTACTGGACACGGTCAGCGCAGACGCCACGGCCCTGCGGGCCAAGCTGGGCGCCGATGACAAGCGCCGTCTGGATCAGCACTTTGACAGCATCCAGCTTCTGGAAAAGCGCATCGCCACCATGGGAGGGGCGACCACCTGCGGTCCCAGCGCGGACTCCGTCGCCA
>DATLVT010000949.1:0-2831 GCA_035577105.1 Polyangia bacterium | reverse complement strand
GATACCGTTCGAGCCTTGGACACCGGTCGAGGGCGCCGCTCTCAAACACGAGGACTTTGCCTCCAGCACGGCACGGCGACCCTCTTCCGGACTACCACCTCCCCCATCACAATCCTGTCCGCCAGAGATATACAAGCACGGGAGGGAACCCCACCCCTGCCGCCCCTCGACGGAGCGAATGGGGCCCCGCCTCACGTACAGCCGCCCTCCACCACCTCTACAACCTCGCCGGTGCGGTCCGTCTATCCCGCCGCCACCGGAGGCGGCGCCAGCACGTAATCGCGGAAGGCGCCCGGATCGCCGGTCTTGCCGTCGATAGCTGCCAGCGCGATGTTGAACATCTCGCGCGCCGTCACATAGTGCAGGCGCCAGTTCTGGCCGTCGTTGTACCGGGTGGTCAGCTCGCGGTGCAGGGCCCGCCCTTCGTCGCCCAGCAATGACGCCGCCTGTTTTTCCGGCGCGCCGTGGGTGTGCACCTTGACGAAGACCCACTCGGGACGGCCCACCACGCCGATCCCCTGCGCCACCCAGGTCTTGATTCGCGCCGGCGTGGCCGGATCACCAGCGCGTACGTCGGCGTTCTCGATGCGCACGCGCGGGATGCCGCGACTGCCCCCGTCGCGCAACGCCGGGGCCAGCGGTCCCTCGATGATCAGGATGCGATCGTCGCGCCGGCCGCCCGGTCCGACCTTGGCCGGCGTCCCCTGCTCGTAGGCGCGGCGGCGGGCCAGATCGCCCTCCGGCCAGTAGATGCGGTTGACGATCCCGGGCTGACATTCGTCGGGCGCCGACGGAAAGGTGAAGTCGGCGTAGCAGCCGGTTTCAAACAGCAGCGGGATCTCCTCGGCCACGCCGCACCAGCGGCCGTCGCGTCGCGCGTTGGCCAGGCACCAGTTGCCGTGGATGAACCCATAGCGCAGCTTTCCCGACGGATCGCGCGACAGGTGGCCGTGCCGGGCCAGATCGCCGAGATAGCGGCCGATGTCGGCGCGCAGCTTGTCTGCGGTGTCGCCGTCATGGTGCAGGTGCAGCTCGACCTCGCCGAATCCACGCCGGGCCAGATCGGCCAGCGGCTCCAGGAAGGCCGGGGTGTACTGCTCGCCGGGGAAGAAGAAGGAGTGGCGCGGCGGCCGTCCGTCGGCGTCGCGAAACTCCTGAGCCATCGCCGGATACCCCGTTTGCCAGGCGGCCACGCGGGCCAGGCCGGTGGCGTGCGCGGCCGAGGTGTCGGCGGGCAGCTTCCACAGAGGCTCATAGTGGTCGCAGAAGGCAAACAGAAGGTGCCGTGGCCCGGCTGCCGGCGTGCGCCAATTCGCCAACTTTGACTGCGCGTAAAAGCGGGCGAACCCGGGCAGCCAGGTGTGCAGGTTCTTCTTTTTCAGCGCCGAAAGGATGGGCGATATTACGTCACACCGTCGGGCGGCCGTCGGGAATTTTACGAACCGCGTCCGCTGGCCTCACAGGCGGCGATTCTCGGATTGCGGCGCGGGCTTTGCCGTGTAATGTCTGCGGCATGCGAATTCTCCCTCCTCGCCTCATTTTGACGCCGGCGCTGCTGCTGGCCGGCGGTCTCTCCATTTCGGCGTGCAACAAGACCACCAAGACCACGCCGACCCAAGGCAACGCGGATCTGTCCCAGGCGGTCGCAAAGGTTGACGACGTGATCATCAGCGTGGGCGACGTGCAGGAACGGATCAACAAGCAGTCGCCCTTCATCCGTTCGCGCTACACCACCAACGACAAGAAGAAGGAATTCCTGGACAACCTCATCCGCTTTGAAGTCATGGCCAAGGAGGCGCAGAAGCGCGGCTATGACACCGATCCGGAGGTGGTGCGGGTGATGAAGCAGCAGATGATCTCGAAGTTCCTGCAGAAGGACTTTGAATCCAAGCTGAAGGTCGAGGACGTCCCCGACGCCGACGTCCAGAAGTACTACGACAGCCATCCCGACGAGTTCAATCAGAAGGACCAGGTCCGCGTCAGCCAGATCCTGGTCAAGGACAAGGCCAAGGCCGACAAGGCGTACGCCGAATTGAAGGCGCTGCCCAAGACGCCGGTCGGCGTCGACCAGAAGCCGTTTCGTGATCTGGTGACCAAGTACTCTGAAGACGAGGATTCCAAGTCGCGCGGCGGCGATCTGCTGTTCATGGACAAGGAGTCGCCGCAGTTCCCCAAGCCGGTCGTCGAGGCGGCCTTCGCCCTGAAAGAGGTGGGGGACATCTCGCCGCCCATCAAGACCGACAAGGGTTATCACATCCTGAAGCTGACCCAGAAGCGCCCGGGGTTTTCTCGCCCGCTGGCCGAGGTGAAGCGCCAGATCCAGCAGCGGCTGTTCCGCGACATTCGCACCAAGGCGCTGGATGATTTTTACGCCGAGATGAAGAAGAAGACCAAGGTCGAGGTGTTCGAGGACAACCTGGGCAAGGTGGTCATCGACACCGCGGGCACCGAGGGCACTCCCGGCGGCATGCCAGGGGGAATGCCTGGCATGCCCCCCCACGGTCCCGGCGGCATGGCCTCGCCAAGGCCGATGGCCGGACCCATGCCGCCGTCGGTGCCTTCGACGCCGCGGCCGACGCCGCTGCCGTCGCCGAAGCCATGATGATGACGCGCATCCTGCGCCGGCCGGCCCGGCCGGCGGCGTCGTGGCTGGTGCTGGTGCTGGTACTGGTGGCGCTGGCGCTTTCCGCCGGCGTCGCGCAGGGGCGGGTCGTGGAGAAAGTCGCCGCCGTGGTGGGCGACAGCGTGATCCTGGGCAGCGAGGTCGAGGAGAAGGCGGCGCCACTGCTGGCCGAGGCCACGCAGATCACCGACCCGGGCAAGCGCAACGC
>DATLVT010000948.1:0-7094 GCA_035577105.1 Polyangia bacterium | reverse complement strand
TACAACAAAATCGTTCTACTAAAACAATGAAATCGTTTTGACGTCCCGCGGCTGGCCGGTTTCGCGGAGCGGCGGTCGACCGCTTGTCTGCTGGTGTTTGCCCGGCGCCTCTGCCAGCATCCCAAGCCATGAAAATCGCTGCCAAGGCTGCCGTGACCATCGCCTACACCCTGACCGACGAGGCCGGCCAGGTCCTGGAAACGTCCAAGGGTGGCGACCCCCTCACCTATCTTCAGGGCCGCGGCAACATCGTCCCCGGCCTGGAAAAGGCCCTGGAAGGCAAGAGCGCGGGCGATAGCGTCAAGGTCTCCTTGCCCCCGGAGGATGCCTACGGGACGCGGGACGAGGCGCTGGCGCAAACCATTCCCATTCGCCAGATCCAGGTGGACGACAAGCGCCAGATCAAGGTGGGCGGCCGCTATCGCGCCTGGATCGAAGGCGGGCCGCACACGGTGCTGGTCAAGGCCATCGAAAAAGATCAGGTGGCGGTCGATGGCAATCATCCGCTGGCCGGAAGGACGCTGCACTTCGCCATCGACGTGCTGGAGGTCCGGGCCGCCACCGCCGAGGAGCTGGCCCACGGCCACGTCCACGGACCCGGCGGGCATCACTGACCCTGGAACCCTCGAAGGGTTCCAGACCTCCCGCCTGCCGTTAACCTCGACGAGGGGAGCCGTTTACGCCAATAGGGCGCTTCGTTAACCCTCTCGAAACACGACTGCCAGTAATCCAGAAGGAGGATGATCGCGCAGCGCCTTCTGGTAATCGGCAACGGCATGGTGGGGCACCACTTTCTCGACCAGCTCACCAGCCGCGCCGGCGCGGGCGCCTGGGACATCACCGTCTTCTGCGAAGAGCCGCAGCTGGCGTACGACCGGGTGAACCTCTCCAAGTATTTCGAAGACAAGGGCGGGGACGGCCTGTCCCTGGTGGCGCCCGGCCAGTACGAAGCGGCCGGCATCCGCGTCCTGGTGGGCCAGCAGGCCCTGGCCATCGATCGCGCCGCCAAGACGGTGCGCTCGTCGACCGGCCAGGAGATCCCCTACGACAAGCTGGTGCTGGCCACCGGTTCGTATCCGTTCGTGCCAGCCATCGACGGACGCGACGCCGCCGGCTGCTTCGTCTACCGCACCATCGCCGACCTGCAGGCCATCCGCGAATACGCCGCCGGCGCCGACAGCGGCGCGGTGATCGGCGGCGGTCTTCTGGGGCTGGAGGCGGCCAACGCGCTTCGCAACCTTGGCCTCGAGACCCACGTCGTGGAGATGGCGGCCCGCCTGATGCCGCTGCAGGTGGACGAGCTGGGCGGCGCGATCTTGCGGCGGCGGATCGAAGCGCTGGGCGTGGGCGTCCACACCAGCATGTCGACCAAGAGGATCATCGCCGAGGACGGTCGGGTGGTGGCCATTCAATTCGCCGACGGCGGCCAGCTGGCCACGAACATGGTGGTCTTCTCGGCCGGCATCCGTCCGCGCGACGAGCTGGCGCGCGGCGCGGGCCTGGCCGTCGGCGCCCGCGGCGGCGTGAACATCGACGAGCGCTGCCACACGTCGGACCCCGACATCCTGGCCATCGGCGAGTGCGCGCTGTGGAACGGGCGCGTGTACGGGCTGGTGGCGCCGGGCTATCGCATGGCGGAGGTGGCGGCCGAACAGCTACAGGGCGGCGGCGAGCGGCACCTGACCACCTTCGACATGAGCACCAAGCTCAAGTTGATGGGCGTCGACGTGGCCAGCTTTGGCGACGCCTTCGGTCTGGACGCCGGCGCGCACACGCTCAGTCTGGTCGACACGGTGGCCGGCGTGTACAAGCGCCTGGTCGTCAGCGCCGACAAGCAGCGCCTGCTGGGCGGAATCCTGGTCGGCGAGGCCTCCGGTTACGGCCAGCTGCTGGCCATGGTGCAGACGCGCACCGCGCTGCCGACCGAGCCCGACGAGCTGATTCTCCCCCAGCGCCCGGGCGCCGCGCGCGGCGGCGGCCTGACCGCCGCCACCCTTCCCGCGGCCGCGCTGATCTGCAGCTGCCACAACGTCTCCAAAGGCGCGATCTGCGAGGCCATCACGACGCGCAACCTGCTTGACGTCGCCAGCGTCAAGAAGTGCACCAAGGCCGGCACCGGCTGCGGCTCGTGCACGACCCTGGTCGGCGAGATCTTGAAGGTCGAGCTGCAGAAGGCCGGCGTGGCGGTCAAGCAGGGCCTGTGCGAGCACTTTCCGTATTCGCGCCAGGAGCTGTTTCATCTGGTGCGCGTCAAGCAGCACCGTACCTTCGACGAGGTGATCACCGGCCACGGCACCGGCAAGGGCTGCGAGATCTGCAAGCCGACCGTCGCCTCGATCCTGGCCTCGCTGTGGAACGAATACATCCTGGACAAGCAGCACGTCGGCCTGCAAGACACCAACGACCGCGCGCTGGCCAACCTGCAGCGCGACGGAACCTATTCGGTCGTGCCACGCGTGCCGGGCGGCGAGATCACGCCGCGCCAGCTCATCGCTCTTGGCCAGGTGGCGGAGCGTTACGGGCTTTACTCCAAGATCACCGGGGCGCAGCGGGTCGACCTGTTCGGGGCCACCTTGAATCAGCTGCCGGCCATCTGGCGCGAGCTGATCGCCGCCGGGTTCGAATCCGGGCACGCCTACGGCAAGGCGCTGCGCACGGTGAAGTCGTGCGTGGGCAGCACCTGGTGCCGTTATGGCGTCCAGGACTCCGTCAGCTTCGCCATCCGCATCGAGAACCGGTACAAGGGGTTGCGGAGCCCGCACAAGTTGAAAGGCGCCGCCTCCGGTTGCGCGCGCGAGTGCGCCGAGGCGCAAGGCAAGGACTTTGGCGTGATCGCCACCGAGAAGGGGTACAACCTCTATGTTTGCGGCAACGGCGGCATGAAGCCGCAGCACGGACAGCTGCTGGCCTCGGACCTGGACGATGAGACGGTCATCCGTTACCTCGATCGTTTCCTGATGTTCTACGTCCGCACCGCCGATCGGCTGGAACGCACCGCCACCTGGCTGAACAAGCTGGAAGGCGGCGTCGATTACCTGCGCCGGGTGGTGGTCGACGACGCGCTGGGCATCGCCGCCGAGCTGGAAGCCGAGATGAAGAACGTGGTCGATACTTATCAGTGCGAATGGAAGGCGACGCTGGACGATCCGGAACGGTTGAAGATGTTTCGCACCTTCGTGAACTCCGACGCGCCCGATCCCAGCATCGTTCGCGTACCGCTGCGCCAGCAACATCGCCCCGCCACTTTCGAGGAGCGCGTGGCGATCCTGGGTCTGGGCGAGGGCAACCAATGAGCACAGCCGCTCTGCTGGCCGGGGGACCGCTGGCGCCCCACGACCTCTCCGAGCCGGCGCTTGAAGGAGGCACATGGCTCGACGCCTGCGCCGTCACCGACGTCTTGCCGGGCGGCGGAGTGTGCGCGCTGCTCCGGCAGCGTCAGGTAGCCATCTTCCGCCCCGGCGCCGCGGCGGAGTTTCACGCGCTGGACAACTTTGATCCCTTCAGCAAGGCCTTCGTCCTGGCCCGCGGCATCCTGGGCGATCGCGGCGGCGTCCCCAAGGTGGCCTCGCCCATCTACAAGCAGAGCTTCGATCTGCGAACCGGCCTTTGCCTAGACGACACCACCGTCAGCGTCGCCACCTTCCCGATCCGAATCAGAGACGGGCGCCTCGAGGTGCTCATCGCGGCGGAATAGCAAAAGGGGCCTGCCTTCGCAGACCCCTTTCGGTGGAAACGTCGAGCCTGCCCTTACCAGGCGGGGGTCACGGTCCAGATCTGATTGGCCAGGCCGAGGTAGTACCACTGGTGGACCTTGGCGCCGTTGCTCAGGCTGGCATTTTCTACGTCCAGCGCCTTGCTGCTGTTGCGGCCAACGATGCTGAAGGCGCCTCCACCGACCGGGGAAATGGCCCAGTTCTGATTGATGCCGGCCCAGTAATCCCACTGCACGATGGCCGTGCCGTCAGCCTGCTGCCCCAGCCAGATGTCCAGGGCCTTGCCGGTTTGCCGGTTGATGATCTTGTAGTAACCGCCGTCGGTGGTGGTGATGTACCACTTCTGGTTGTCGGTGTTGCCGAAGTCCCACTGCTGGATGTTCGTGCCGTTGGTCCACAGGGCCTCGGTGGGGACGTCCAGGCACTTGCCGCTGTTCTGCGAGCAGATCTTGTAGGGCGTGTTCGGGTCAAACTTGGGCGCGTTCTGGCGCCACACGGTGACGGGGATATTGTAACCCTTGCACGACTTGTAGCCGTCGTTCTGGTTGGGCGAGTCGGCGGCCGTGCAGTTGTTCCGGCACTGGGCGTCCTGGCCGAACGGGTTGGTGTAAGGCGCGTTGGCCTGGTACGCACCCAGGCGGCCGGGAACGACCGAGCGATCCCACGCGGGACCATTGCAGTAAAACGCGTCCACCTTTCCGGTGCTGGGGTTGGGGGCGAAGATGTTGCCGAAGTAGGTGCCTTCCTGGTTCGGATAGGTGCCGCTCTGGCCCCAGCCGACGGAGCTGATGGGCGAGTCCAGCCACAAAGGAATGTGCACGCCCGCGGTGTTCACGTGCGCCATCATGCAAGCCGAGATCGCCTGCTGGCAGTTCGTGTCGCACGAGCCGTTTTCCCAGCCGGGCCCGACGCCGATGCTGCCTTGATACGTGTACCAGGCGTTGTACTGGTCCTGCTTCTTGATGCTGTGTCCAGCCGGCAGGGCGCACTTGACCAGGTACGACGTGGTGATGCGCCCGTCGAAGGTGCTCATCAGGCCGTTGTAAGAGGTGAGCCCGTTGTACGTGTTCAGGCCGTTGTAAGTGTTGAGTCCGTTGTGAGAGTTCAGACCGTTGTAGGTGGTCAGGCCGTTGATATCCGGCATACCGTTCTCAGTGGCCGTGGCGGCGCCTTCCTGGGCGCTGGTGTCGGTGACGGTGGACTCGCTGCAGCCGGCTGCCGCCCAGATGGTCAAAAGAGATGCTGGAAGTGCCATTCGGATTTTCATGACTCGCCTCTGAGTCATGACAAAGCAGTAATGGGGCCAACACTTTTTATTCTATATATTCATTCAAGTACATGTAATCACGAGGTAGTTTCGGCGGCGACATGTTCCCTGGGAGACAACGGACTGTTGGATCAAAAGCAACGCTTTTCAGAACAGCGGCGCGATCAGCCCGAGATTCTGTCTGGGTTTCAAAATCTCAAATTCGAAATCGTGTATCGTCATCAGCAGTGGAATCCGGGGAAATTCTGGTCGTCGATGACGATGACGCCATCCGCGAAACCATCGCCGAGGTCCTCGAGCTGGAGCACTTCGTCGTGAAGGTCGCCCGCAATGGTCGTGAGGGTCTCACCCTCATCCGGGGCGGTTTGCGGCCTCGCTTGATCCTGCTGGATCTGATGATGCCCGTGATGAACGGCTGGGATTTCGCCCGCGAACTGGCCGGGGATCCCGCCCTGGCGGACATTCCCATCTGCGTGCTGACAGCGACGGGACCAACCCAGCCGGCCCCCGTCGATGTGGTGGCAACCATTCGGAAACCGGTGCGTCTGGACCGGCTACTGGAGGTCGTCAGGCAGCATTGCTAGGCGCCCGTCCTGGACGGCGTGGCGGTTGTGCGACCGAGATCGCGGCATTAGGATGATCTGTCATGTCGGCATCCGCAGTCCTTTCCCCACAGGAGATCGAGTCGACCGATTCGTCCCGGGAAGGGCTCCCGCGCCGGCCAGAACACGTCGTCCAGTTTTATGAGCACGACGACTTTCTGATCGAGAAGGTCACGCAGTACCTGCTGCCGGGCCTGCGGGCAAAGGAGCCGGTGATCGTCGTCGCCACCGACGCTCATCGCCAGGCCGTCGCCCGGGCATTGAAAGACAGCGGGGTGGATCCCGACGGTCTGAGCGCCAGCGGCTTTCTTGTTTCGCTGGATGCCGATGAGACGCTGGAGCGACTGATGGTCGACGGCAGACCCAGCCGGCCCGCCTTCCAGAAGTCGGTGGGGGCTGTCCTGAAAGCCGCCATCGCCCGCAGCGCCACCGGGCACGTGCGGGCCTACGGTGAAATGGTCGATCGCCTGTGGCGGGCGGGCAATGCCCAGGCGGCCATCGAGCTGGAAGAGATCTGGAACGCGACGGCGGCGCGCCATTCGTTCTCCCTGCTGTGCGGATACGGCATGGACAATTTCCAGCACGAACATGACGCCGGCGGGTTCGACAATGTCTGTCGGGCCCACTCTCGAACGGTGCCGACGGAGACGTATCTGGCGCTGACCGATGCCGACAGCCAGATGCGCGCCATCTCGATCCTGCAGCAGCGCGCGCAGGCCCTGGAGAACGAAGTGGCCCGCCGCAAAGCGATCGAAGGCGATCTGCGCGAGGCGCTGAAGACCCGCGACACGTTCCTGTGCGCGGCCGGGCACGAGCTGCGCACGCCGCTGACCGTTCTACGGTTGCAGCTGGCGTCACTGATGGCGCGGGCCAACGCCGACGGCGATCCCCTGGCTGACACGCGGGCCGCCAGCGGTTCGCGCTCCACCGCCGCTCGGCTTTCGATGGTGATGGCGCAGACAGAGAGGCTGGCGCGCCTGGCCGAGCGACTGGTCGACGTCGCGCAGATCGGCGAAGCCTTGACCCTGCAGCCCGTGGAGATGGATCTGGCCGCGCTGGTGCGGAAGAGCGTGGCGTCCCTGACGTCGGTCGCCACCGCCGCCGGCTGTACCGTCACCGTCGCCGGCGATGCGGCCGTGACCGGCTGCTGGGACGTCGATCGCGTCGAGCAGGCCGTTCACGAGCTGCTGGCCAACGCCTTCAAATTCGGGCATGGCTTGCCAGTGGAGGTCGCCGTCAAGAACGCCGGCCCCTGCGCCGAGGTGACCGTTGGCGACCACGGGATCGGGATCAGCGCCGAGGACAAGGTGCAGATCTTTGATCGATATGCCCGCCGCGCGTCGATTGAAAGCTTTGGGGGGCTGGGGCTGGGGCTGTGGATCGTCCGTGGCGTCGTCCAGGCGCACGGCGGTGAGGTTGACGTGGACAGCGCCGTCGGCAAAGGCGCCACGTTCACCATCCGGCTGCCGTACGCATCAAGGCGCTCGCGCACGACCCCCGGACACTAGCGCT
>DATLVT010000947.1:0-4704 GCA_035577105.1 Polyangia bacterium | reverse complement strand
GCGGATGGGCGGTCGGGCGCCGCTGATCATGCCGACCTCGGGCTGGCTGGAGCCGATCAAGGATCGCCCCAAGGACATGAACGTCGATGCGCCGATCACCGCGCACTACCAGACGTTCGAAGATAAAAACGGCAACTTCCAGCCCGACCCCGGCGAGGACCGGCGCGGCTGGGAGCTGGGCGCGGCGGTCACCAAGAAGGACGCCCGCCTGTTCGTGCTGACCGACTCCGACTGCCTGACCGACGCGGTCATTCGATACGGCGGAAACAGCTTGCTGGTGGTGGACATGGTGCACTGGCTGCTGAACGAGGAGGTCTACGCCGGCCTCATCTCCAACGAGACCGACGTGCCCATCTCGCACACGCGCAAGCAGGATCAGTTCTGGTTCTATTCGACGATCTTCCTGGCGCCCGCCGTGGTGCTGGGCCTGGGATTCCTGATCACCAAGCGGACGCGCCGACGGCGCAAAGTTGGAACCGGGCCGGGGCCCACGCCCCTGGTCGCCAAGGAAGGAGGCCAGCCATGACCGGCAAAGGCGTGGCGCTGCAAGGGGGACTGGCCGCTCTGGGCTTGCTGACGGCGCACTTTACCTGGCAGCGCGAGCCCGAACGCGCTCCGGGCGACGTCAGCGTGATCGATGCCACCAAGAACGAGCTGAAATCGATCCATTATGAGGACGACAAGGTCGCGTACGACCTGACCCGCAGCAAGGAACAGGGCGAGGACGCGGTCTGGATTCATTTCGTCGACAAGTTCGTCCCCAAGGCCGATCCGAAGAGCAAGGAACCGCCCCCGCCGCCTCTGCCCCCGCGCGACCTGCGCGGCACGGACGCGGCGCTGAAGGTGGTGGATCAGTTCGCGCCGCTGCGTTCGCCGCGCGCCTTCGGCGTCCTCAACGAGCAGAAGGTCAAGGAGCTGGGGCTGGACGGCTCGATCAAGAAGCTGGACGTCACCGCCAAGGGCGACACGCGCCATTTCACCATCGGCCAGCCCACCGGCATGCCGGGCGGGGAATCATTTCTGCGCGACAGCGCGGACGGCCGCGTCTACGTGATGCCGCGCGGGTTGCTCAGCGATCTGCAGGCGGCGCAGGGGCGGTTGATTGACCGCCGGATGCACGCCTTTGCGCCGGCCGATTTCGATCGGCTGACCGTGACCGCGGGCGGCAAGACCCGGCAGCTGATCCAGCTGGGCCGCGAGCGGGGCAGCGCCGCGCAGTTGGCCCCGGCCGACAAGCCCGACAAGCCGGACCAGTCGCTGAAGGCCTGGCACGAGACCATCTGGCGCACCTTCCCCATGGAGATCCTGGGCAAGGGCGAGATGCCCAAGAAAGGAACGCCCAAGGTGGTGGCGCGCGTCGAGTACTTTGACGGCAAGAAGAGCATCGGCTGGATGGAGCTGGGCAAGCTGGAGACGGCGGTCGCCGGCCAGTCGGGCGGAGGCGCGGCGGAGATCATGGCCCGCAGCGAGCACACGCCCAGCTGGGTCAGCCTGCACACCAACGCGCAGGTCCTCACCGACACCGAGAAAGTGGCTGCCGGCAGCAATTGACCTGCGGACCACGGCAATTGACCTGCGGTCTGGCGAAGGCAACAATCACGTCGTGAAACGTCTGGTGGCGATCATCGTGGCGGCGGCCGCTCTGGGCGCGGCGGCCGCGGCGGCACGTGCCATCGACGCCAACCGCACTCGCTCGGTCAAGAAAGAGAGCGCCCGCGCCGCCGAGACGGCCGGCCTGCGCGCCAATGAAGCGCTGACCTCGCACGTTCACGAGCTGAAGTTCAAGGTCGACAACGCGGCGGCCAACCCGCGCTTCGCGGCCGCGCTGCGCGGCAACGTCGACGCCGCGACCCTGAGCGACGTGTTCCGGACCGAGGAGTGGTGGGCCCCTTACCGGCGCGAATTCCGGGTCTATGCGGTGTCATTCAAGGGCGAACAGCTGGACGTCGTCGAGGGGATGGCGGGCGCGCAGTTCGTCGCCGATTCATTGCTCCGCGGCGCGCGGCAAAAACGCGAGGCCGTCGCCGAGATCGTGCTGGGCAAAGGCTGGCCCTACGCCGCCGCCGCCGTGACGGTCACCAACCCGGATCGCGGTGAACCGGCGGTGCTGGTCCTGGCCAAACCGATCGACGAGGCGTCGATGCGCTTCCTGGTCGACAAGGCCCACGGCGCCGTCATGCTCAGCGACGGCAAGAGCGCGGTCATCGACGCCGGCGCCGAAGGCGAACGCGCGCTGTTGCACCGCGCCCTCGGTCAGGAACGGGCCGGACCGCTGTTCGAGCCGGCGGAGGCGACGTGGGCGGCGGCGGTCAGCCAGCTGGCGCCCAACCTGTGGCTGTGGACGTATGCCGGGGCGGGTAGCGCCGTTGAAGAGTCGGCCAGCAGCGCCGCGACCGCCAAGAGCGTGGTGTGGGGCATCGCCGGCCTGGGATCGATCTTTGCCCTGTTCTTTGGGCTTCGACGGCGGTCGGCGGCCGCCGCGCTCGCGATGTCGTCGGCGTCCACCGGCGGCACGACCGAGGGGTATGGGTACGGTCCGACGCCGGGCTTGACGCCGCCGCGACCCAGCCAGGCCGCCGTCGGCGAGGCTGCCGCCGCCAGATCGACGGCGTCGCTGGGGTCGGCGGCCACCGAGATTCATCGCGGCACGCCCGAGCCGATGAAGACGTCGAACACAGCGGACGCCGTCATGTTCGGCCGCTATCGCCTGCTGGATCGCCTGGGCGAAGGGGGCATGGCCGAGGTCTACACCGCGGTCACCTTCGGCGCCGAGGGCTTTCGCCGCACCTTCGTCGTCAAGCGCCTGCGCGCCGAGCTGGCCCGCGAGCCGAGCGTGGTGGCCCAGTTCATCGACGAAGCCAACCTGGGATCGACGCTGGTCCATTCCAACATCGTCCCGGTGTTCGACTTCGGAAAAGTGAACGACGAATACTTCCTGGCCCAGGAGTACATCCTGGGCCGCGACCTGGCCCGTCTGACGGCGCGGGTCGTGGAGAAGCAAGGACACACCGTGCCGGTGCCGGTGGTGATGTACGTGGTGCACGAGACGCTGAAGGCGCTGGAGTACGCGCACGGGCGGCTCAGCGACGCCGGCAAGCCGCTGGGGATCGTTCACCGTGACGTCTCGCCCAGCAACGTGCTGGTCTCGGCGCGCGGCGAGGTCAAGCTGTTCGACTTTGGCATCGTCAAGGCCGAAGGGCGGGTCACCAAGACCCAGCACGGCGTGGTCAAGGGGAACGTCAGCTTCATGGCCCCCGAACAGGCGCGCGGCACCGAGACCGACGCGCGCGCCGATCTGTTCTCGCTGGGACTGGTGATGTTCTATTGCCTGACCGGCGAGATCCTTTACCAGGGCAACACCACGTACGAGCTGCTGGTCAAGGCGGCCACCGGCCCCGGGCCCGAGGAGATGGCGCGCATCGCCGCCCTGCCCGGCCCCTGCGCCGAGATCGTGGCCAAGGCGCTGCAGACCGATCCGGCACAGCGCTATCAAAGCGCGGCCGAGTTCGCCGCCGCCGTCCACCCGCACACCACGGGCGGCGCCAGCGCCACCCTTCAGCTGGTCCGTGTCCTGTTCGCCGCCGACTTTCAGGCGGAAGAGGCGCGTTTCGCCAACGCCGTCCCCACCAACCAGCGCATGAACGCCGCCGCGACGTTCGACGGCCCAGAGGTCGCTCGGCCGCGGCGGTCGTGAGCACCACCAGCGATTCGATCGTCGTCGCGCACGTCGAGTCGCCCAACCGAGGCCGGCAGGGCGACCACATCTATCGGACGCTGCAGCCCTGCCGGGCCCTGGGCCAGCTGCCGGACGTCACCGTGGTCAGCGGTTCGCTGCTGTCGCCGGCGCTGTCGACGACCGGCCTTTTGACCGAAGCCGACGTCCTGATCCTGTGCGACATCGTCGACGCCGACTTTCTGCCGGTGATCGAGGCGCGGCGGCGGGCGCGGCGGCTGACCGGGTACGAGATCAACGATCATTTCCTGGCCCCGCAGCCGTGGAACCCGACGGCGTATCTGGCCAGCAACCTGGTCTCGCGCAGTCTGTCGTCGCAGCTGGCGCGCCAGGCGGATTTTCTGCAGTTCACCGTGGAGGCGCTGCAGACGCGCTTCGGGCATCTCAACGCGCGGCGGGCCATCTTCGGAAACCAGCTGTGGCAGATGCCGCCGCCCCGGCCGCCCGGCGCGCGAGCGGACGGACGGCTCGTCGTCGGGTGGGGCGGCTCGCTGGGCCACCGCGAGGACCTGCGCTGGATGCTGCCGGCGCTGCGGTCCTTCCTGGAGCGCCACCCCTCCGTGTCGCTGGCCATCATGGGCGATCCGTCCTTTCGCGAGCTGTTTGCCTGGCTGCCCGCGGAACGGTTCTCGTTCACGCCGGGCGGCAGCATCGACGCGTACTACGAATTCCTGGGCCGACTGGACGTCGGGCTGGCGCCGCTGTTGCCGACGGAGTTCAACCGCTGCCGGTCGGACGTGAAGTTTCTCGAATACGCGGCGCACGACGTGCTGGCCCTCTGCTCGGACCTGGAGCCGTACCGGCAGACCATCCAGCCCGGCGTCAACGGGTGGCTGTTCGGCGATCTGGGCGGCCTGGAAGAGGCGCTGGAGTGGACGGTGGCTCACCCGGTCGAGCGACGGCGCATGACGGAAACCGCGCGCCAGTGGGTGGCCGAACAGCGACGAGAGGAGGCCCACGCCGCCGGCCGC
>DATLVT010000946.1:0-6814 GCA_035577105.1 Polyangia bacterium | reverse complement strand
CTGCGGCGTCTTGCTCAGCGTGCCGCGGTGCTTGGCCAGCTCGGGGAGGCGATGGCTGATCTCCTCCTTGGCCTTTATCCAGGCGGCCTCCGACGGATAGAGATCCGCCAGGTTCCACTTGTACTTGTCGGGGATGTCCTTGCGCTCCCCGGCCAGCATCGGCGTCGCTGTCATTCCAATGACCAAGAACCACACGAGAGCCAAACGGTTGCGGCCCATGAGGCCGGCACCATAACGGGCCCCGGCGCGACCGGTCAACCTGCGAATCATCTTCCCGCTATCTCTTCCTGCTATCCTTGGTGGCCGTGTCAGGGTCGTCGCTGTCCACCGCCCATGTGCTGCGACGGCTTTGGCATTTCGCCTGGACCTATCGCCGGCAATGTCTGGCCGTGCTGGGGATGCAGGTGGCGCTGCTGCTGCTGGGAATGGCGGGGCTGTCGCTGGGCGGTCTGGCCATCGACGTGGTGCGCGGGACGCTGGATCCGCGCGCGCCGGCGCCACCCTGGCCGTTCGGGTGGACACCGCCCGCCGCCGCCTCGCCATTGCTGCTGGTGATCATCCTGGGGACGCTGGCCCTGGCCGCCGCCGGGCTGCGCGCCCTGTTCAATTTTCATTACGCCGTGGGGGTCAACCGCCTGGTGCAGGGGGAGATCGTCCCCGAGCTGCGGGCGCGCGTCTACGCCAAGATGCAGCGCCTCAGCTTCCGGTTCTTCGACGCCAACGCCAGCGGCGCGCTGCTGAACCGGACCACCAGCGACGTGCAGGCGGTGCGCTCGTTCGTCGACGGCGTGCTGATCCAGAGCCTGATCATGTTGCTGTCGCTGGGCCTGTACCTGGGTTACATGCTGCAGCACAACGTCGCCCTGACGCTGGCCTGTCTGGCCACGACGCCGTTCCTGGTGGTGGCCACCATGCTGTTCTCGCGGCGGGTGCAGCCGGCCTATGCCGCCAACCGCGCCCAGATGGACGACCTGGTGCTGCGCATGTCGGAGAGCATCCAGGGAATGGCGGTGGTGCGCGGTTTTGCCGCCGAGGAGATACTGGAGGCCGATCTCAACCGCCGCAATCGCAAGGTGCGCGACGGGCAGCAACAGATCTTCCGGCAGATCAGCCTGTTCTCGCCGACCATCGGCCTTTTGACCCACGTCAACATCGTGGTGCTGGTCGCTTACGGCGGCATGCTGGTCATCCGGCACGCGCTGTCGCTGGGCGACCTGGTGGTATTCGCGGGCCTGCTGCAACAGTTCTCCACGCAGATCACCAACATGGCCACGGTGACCGGCACGTTGCAGGAGAGCCTGATCGGCGCGCGGCGGGTGTTCGAGGTGCTGGACTCTCCCGTCGAGATCGAGAGCCCGCCCGACCCGCGTCCCCTGCCCGCCTCCCAGATGACCGGCGCCGTCCGCTTCGAGGGCGTCAGCTTTGCCTACGGGCACGGGCGCCGCACCGCCGTGGAGGGCATCGACCTCGACGTCCGCCCCGGGACCTGCGTCGCGCTGCTGGGGGCCGCCGGCGCGGGCAAGAGCACGCTGCTGAGCCTGATTCCCCGCTTTCACGATCCCACGAACGGCACCGTCCGCATCGACGGCATCGACCTGCGCGAGCTGGAGGTGGACGAGCTGCGGCGCCAGATCGGCATGGTGTTCCAGGACAGTTTTCTGTTCAGCCATACAGTCGCCGCCAACATCGCCTTCGGCCAGCCCGACGCCCCCCGCGAGGCGATCGAGCGCGCCGCGCGGGTGGCCGGCGCCGACACCTTCGTGCGCGCCCTGCCCCTGGGCTATGACACCGTCCTGGGCGAGCTGGGGGCCAACCTGTCGGGGGGACAGCGCCAGCGGCTGGCCCTGGCCCGCGCGCTGCTGCGCCAGCCGCGCATCCTGCTGCTGGACGATCCGACGGCGGCGGTCGACGCCGAGACCGCCCGCGATATCTGGGAGGCCCTGGCCAGCACCATGCGCGGCCGAACCACCTTCGTGGCCACGCACGCCCCGGCCCTGCTGCAGCAGGCGGACCTGATCCTGGTGCTGGAAGCGGGACGCATCGTCGAGCGCGGCACCTACGCGGTGCTGCTGGCGCAGGACGGCGGGCGACTGGCCGCCCTTTTGGGCGAAGGGACCGACAGCGCCGGCGCCACAGGCGACAGCGACGGGCACCCGGAGGCGCCGTCCCGCGCGGCCGGCAGCGGAGGGATCATTTGAAGGCCCAGGCGCCGGCCCAAGCCGACGATCGCGCGCGCGGCGACGGCGTCGTCAAGGATCGCATCACCGCCGGCCACGCCATCGTGCACATGCCGATCCGGGTCGAGGGCTCCGGGCCGACCCAGCGTCCGCTGGACAGGCGGCTGGTGCAGCGGCTGTTCGCCTTCACCGTCCCCTACGCGCGCAAGCGGAACATCCTGTCGCTGCTGGTCGCCGCGCGGGCGATCCAGTTGCCGCTGATCGGGTGGGCCACGGCGGCGGTCATCAGCGGACCGATCGCGCGCCACGACCAGTGGGGGCTGGTGGCCGGCGTGGTGGCGCTGGCGGCGCTGGTGGTCAGCACGGCGCTGGTGTTTCGCTACCGGATCCGCCTGGCCCTGGAGCTGGGCGAGAGCGTGCTGCACGACATGCGCGCCGCCTGTTACCGGCACGTGCTGGCGCAGCCGATGAGCTTCTTTCAGGGGACCCAGACCGGCCGCCTGATCAGCCGCATCACCTCGGATCTGGAGGCGGTGCGCGTGGGCGTTCAGGACGTGGTGTTCGTCAGCTCTGTGCAGCTGGGCGGCATGATCATCGCAGCGGCGCTGATGCTGTACTACGACTGGGTGCTGTTCCTGGTGGTGGCGGTGATGGTGCCGACGCTGGGGCTGCTGGTCCGACATTTTCAAAGCCGCATGGTGCGCGCCTATCGCGCCCTGCAAGAGAGCTTCAGCCGCGTCACCGCCACGGTGGCAGAATCAATCGCCGGCATCCGCGTCACGCAGGCCTTCGCCCGCACCGCCGTCAACGCCGAACTGTTCGCGACGCTGGCCGCTGACCATGGCGAATACAACATGCGGGCCACGCGCAGCTCGGCCGTGCTGCTGCCGCTGCTGGAGCTTAACGGCCAGCTGTTTCTGTCGGTCGCGCTGATCGTGGGTGGTTACCAGGCGCTGCGCGGCCACATCCAGCTGGACGCCATGGTGCAGTTCTTCTTCCTGGCCAACTTCTTCTTCAGCCCCATCCCCATCCTGGGCAACCAATACAACCAGGCGCTGACGGCGATGGCCGGCGCCGAGCGCGTCTTTGCCCTGCTGGACACCCACCTGCCCCCGGTCGACGCGCCGGGCGCGAACAACATCCCGCCCGTCCAGGGGCGGGTGACGCTGCGGAACGTGTCTTTCGCCTACGATCCGACGCGGCCGGTGCTGCACGACATCGATCTGACGGCCGAGCCGGGACAGACGGTGGCCCTGGTCGGCCCCACCGGCAGCGGCAAGAGCACCATCCTGTCGCTGATCGCCAAGGTTCATCTGCCCACGGCGGGCGAGATCCGCATCGACGACATCGACCTGCGCGCCATCACCGGCACGTCGTTGCGTCGGCAGATGGGCAACGTCCTGCAAAGTAATTTTCTGTTCACGGGCACGGTCATCGACAACGTGCGGCTGACCCGCCCCGAGGCCTCCGACGCCGAGGTGACGGAGGCAGCGCGATTGCTGGGCGTGCTGGACGTGATCGAGCGCCTGCCGCAAGGGTGGCTGACCCAGGTCGGCGAACGGGGCAGCGCCCTGTCGGCGGGACAGCGGCAGATCGTGTGCTTCACGCGCGCCATGCTGGCCAACCCGCGCCTGCTGATGCTGGACGAGGCGACCAGCGCCGTCGATCGCCTGACCGAACGGCGGCTGCAGCGCGCGCTGGCCAAGCTGTTGCGCGGCAGAACCAGCTTTGTGGTGGCGCACCGCCTGAGCACCATCGAACACGCCGACCTGGTGCTGGTGATCGAAGGCGGCCGCATCGTCGAACGGGGCACGCACGCGCAGCTGATGGCCCACGACGGCGCCTATCGCCGCCTGCACGGAAAGCTGGCGACTGGCGCATGAGCGCGAACGACCGGGCCGCCGAGATCGTCGCCCAGCTGGGACTGGCCGCGCACCCGGAGCGCGGCTTCTTCGTGGAGACGTATCGAGCGCCCTTGACGCTGACCGGGCTGCCGCATGGCGCCCCGCGCGCCGCCAGCACGGCCATCTATTTTCTGGTGACGCGGGACCAGCCCACCACGTACCTGCACCGCCTGCGCTCCGACGAGCTGTTTCATCTCTACGAGGGCGGGCCGCTCGACGTGCTGTTGCTGCGCGACGGGACGCCGGGCGAGGTGCGCCGGCTGGGGCTGGATCTGGCCGCCGGCCAGCGGCCGCAGCTGGTGATCAGCGCCGGCACCTGGTTCGCCGTCGAGCTGGATGCGTCGTCATCGCACTGTCTGTTCGGCTGCACCGTGGCGCCAGGTTTCGATTTCGCCGATTTCGCGCTGGCGGCCGGGCCCGAGCTGGCCGCGCGCTTCCCGGCCCACGCCGTCCGAATCGCCCGCATGGCCCGACCACCAAGCCTTTAGGACGATCGGCGCGCGGTCGCTTTGAACACCCGGAACAGGACGACGAGGCTGGGAATCAGCACCGGCAGGCCGCACAGCAAGGCGATCAGCAGCAGCCGCTGCACGCGCTCGGAGGCGGCCGCCTGCGCCAGCGTCAGATCGGGAACGACCATGAACGGATACTGGGCCAGCGCCCAGCCCAGCAGGATCAAGACCGTCTGGATCGCGGCCGCCGCGCGGGCCAGTCGATAGCGGCGACGCTGCAGGGCCAGCAGCGCCGTCACCGCCGCCGTCGCGGTCAGCAGGTGCAGCGGCCAGCTCCAGCGGCGCATCAGCAGGGCCGCGCGCACGCGCGGGGCGCCGGCGCCGCTGAACAGGAAGGCGACCAGCGCCAGCAGGCCCACCGTCACGCCCGCGGCCAGGGCCCGCCGCCGAAAGTCCTCGCGCAATGGGATGTCGGCTTCGGCGCCGGTGTCGGTCAGCTCCACGGTCAGGTACGTCGCCGCCAGAAACGCGCACAAGGCCAGGGCGAAGAAACCGACGGCGACGGGAAACGGCGCCAGCCAGGGCGCGAAGAAAGAGCTGGTGACGATCCCGCTGTCCAGCCGAATGCGCCCCGAGACAAGGGCGCCCACCATGGTCCCCAGCAGCAGCGGGGCGATGGTGCTGGCCACCGAGAACATCAGGCCCCAGCGCCGCTGGTGCCGATCGCCGCGGGTGTCGAAGCCGCGAAACGCGAAGGCGGAGCCACGCAGCACCACGCCCAGCACGAAGATCGTCAGCGGCACGTGGAGCGCCACGGATATGGCGGCGAACGCCGGCGGAAACGCCGTGAACAGGACCACCACCACCAGGATCAGCCAGACGTGGTTGGCCTCCCAGATGGGACCGATGGCCGCCTCGATGGCCCGGCGCTGCGCCGCCGCCCGCGGGCCGCGCGCCAGAAGGTCCCAGACGCCGCCGCCAAAATCGGCGCCGCCCAGCAGAAAATACAGCGAGAGGGCCACGAAGATCTCCGCCGCCAGGACCAGCGACAATGACAATGACAATGACAACGACAGCGAGGTCATGCCTGATCGCCCGCGCGATCGGCGTGCACGATCTGGCGCGCCAGCAGATAGACCACCGCCAGGCCCAGGAGCAGATAAACGACGCTGAACAGCCAGAACGGCGCCGCCTGATACGGAAAATCGGTCAGCGCTTCGGACGTGCGCAGGAGGCCGCGCACGATCCACGGCTGTCTCCCCCACTCGGTGACCAGCCACCCCGCCTCCAGGCTGATGAATCCCAGCGGGCTGGCCAGCACCATCGCCACCAGCCACCCGCGCCCGTCGGGAAGGCGCCGTCGGCGCAGGAGCCACGCCGCGATCACGGCCGCCGCCAGCAGCGCCATCGTCGTCCCCGCCCCCACCATCACCTGGAAGGCGCTGCGCACGGCCAGCACCGGCGGCCATTCGCCGCGCGGAAACGCGTCCAGCCCGGCCACCGGGGCCTGGGTGTCGCCGAAGGCCAGGAACGACAGACCGCCGGGAATGGCCAGGGCGCCGTGAAATCCGCCGGTGTCCAGATCGGGCCAGCCCCCCACGTGCAGGGCGGCGCCCGGTGCCGTGTGCAGGTGCGCCTCCGCCGCGGCCAGCTTCAGCGGTTGCGCGACGGCGATGTGCTTGGCCGACCGATCACCCGACAGCGGTTGCAGCAGCGCCGTCAGGCAGGCCACCGGCAGCGCGATACCCAGCGCCTTGCGGTGCAGTTCCCGTCCCGCCGTCTGCGCCCTTCGCAACAAAAAAAACGCGTGAATCCCCACCATGGCCCAGGCCGTGGCCTGGTACGACGAGATCAAGACGTGGACGACCTGGTACGACCACGACGGACTGACCATCGCGGCCAGCGGATCCAGCAGCAGTCGCCCATCGCCCGCCATCGAGACGCCCGCCGGGTTGTTCATGAAGGCGTTGACCATCGTGACGAACATCGCCGAGGCGGCTCCGCTGACGGCCACGGCGACGCCCGACAGCCGGTGAAACCGCTCGGACACCTTGCCGCGCCCATATAGATAGAGGCCCAGGAAGATGGCCTCCGTGAAGAAGGCGAAACCTTCCAGCGCGAACGACAGGCCGATGGCTTCGCCAAAGCGTCCCATGAACCGTGGCCACAGCAGGCCCAGCTCGAACGACAGCACCGTACCCGACACGGCGCCCACCGCGAACAGGATGCTGGTGCCCTTGGCCAGGCGTTTGGACAGCAGCAGGTAGGTGGCGTCGCGTGT